>JAYXXU010000066.1:0-2217 GCA_036019135.1 Pseudomonadota bacterium
GGCAATCAAGCTCTATGGATTTATTGTCATCGTTGCAATCTGCTTATTTTTGGTATCGCTGGTTGTGATTATGACTCGTGTGCCGCGCACCCGTCCTGAGTGGGTTGTGAGCCTGTCATGCACGGTCGTGGGCAGTCTGACAGGCGGGGCTTTTGTGGTACAGCGGTTCGGGTTGCACGCTTGGGCAAATGACTGGTTTGGCATGGTGGCATTAGGCGGCGTTGTTTTTGCCTGCGGATTGCCAGCGTGGGCGATTGTGCGCTGGACATTTAACTATATCAACGCCCGCGAAGGTGCGGGCATCATCGAAGTGATCCGCGAGATCAAAGACGAGGTGCGGAAATGAGCAAACTAACGTGGGATGAAATCTTTGACCGTCTGATGGAGCACGAAGGTGGTTACGTCAATCACCCAAGCGACCCTGGCGGCGAGACGATGTGGGGCGTGACCAAGCGGGTGGCCGTCGCAAACGGCTATGCAGGTGCGATGCGCCACTTGCCCAAATCGGTGGCAAAGCAAATCGCATACAAGGACTACTGGCTTAAATCAGGCTGTGATCACTACGATCCAGCAATTGCATATCAGGTCATCGATGCTGCATACAACCATGGCGTTGGCCAGTCGATCAAGTTTTTGCAGCGTGCGGTTGGTGCTGTTGATGACGGCATTGCAGGGCCCAAGACTCGTGCAGCAGTCAAAGCTAAGCCCGTTGCTGATGTCATCATGCTGTTCAATGCGTATCGTCTAAGTTTTTTTACAGATCTTAAGACGTGGCCAACATTCGGTCGCGGGTGGGCGCGGCGCGTTGCTGGTAACTTGCGATACGGCGCGGCTGATGCGTAGTTTGTTGCTGTGAATGCTGATGGCTTATGTGTAATTTATTACATATGATAGAGTCATCCAGCATCACCCAAGGAGCAGCACCATGCGTTATCCAGTACAGATCATCAAAGACGGCAGCCGCTACCGTGTGGAATGCCGCGATCTGCCCGAAATGCACAGTGCAGGCGACGACATTGCAGATGCGCTTAGAGAGGCCAAAGATGGCATCGAAACCACCTTGATGATTTATATTGATGAGCATCGCATCATTCCAGCAGCAAGTGCTAAAAAAGAGGATGAACACTGGGTTTATATTTCCAGTTTGTCAGCCGCCAAGGCATTGCTCTGGAATGAATTTAAGCGTCAAGGTATCACCAAAAGCGAATTGGGCAAGCGGCTCGGTATTGATATTAAGGGTATCGAGTATCTATTCGACATCATGCACAATACTAAAATGGAGCGCATCGATGCGGCATTTCAGGCACTCGACAAGCGCTTAGAAATTTCATGTGCTGCCATGTATGAGAACGATGATGATGCAAAGGATGCCGTTCCAAACAAGCAAGCAGATATAGATGAGCAGGAAGGCCGCGTAATCGAGCGTCACTATGACGACCCGCGTGAGGAGGCCATGATGGGTTATCGCTATACAGTGAGCAAAGGCCCTAGCCTTGAGTCGCTGAAGCAGTACATGCGCAAAAAATAGCTGACTCGACATGCGGTCGAATTTTGAGTTGGTATGACGGGGTGTCCACTGCTAAGAACAGCAGGCTGTAAGTTCAAGTCAGTGTAAGTGTTTTTTTAGGCGGAGGATGTATTTTTTGGTTAAAAAATTCTTTTAATTTCTTCCTCAAAAAAAATCATTATTGTCTTGGTAATCAATAAGTTTCTATCTATTAGCTTTTCAACATTAAAGCCATCAAGCATATGGTTTTGTAGTGGGGTTTCATCTGTTAAAGAACTCTGGTAATCGAAGAAAAGCTCATCAGCCTTTCTTTTTCTTGGGCTTTTATCAATTCTTATGTGCATAAGAAATAGGGATGTCACTGGCCCCCCATAGGGAAAACTGAAAATCTGCAATTCTAGGTAGTCTATGTGATTTAGGGTTTTTTTTTGGGCTATTTCAAGTGCGAGCTTTGTTTTGGCATCTAGTTCATTTTCTTGATTTTTCATTATCAAAAACTCCAAGAAAAAATCATTTGTTTTGATTAGTTCATCATTAAGTGATTTTATGGCTCGCTGTTGATTTACAGAATGAATTCTTTTTAGAAAAGCGTATAGCCCAGTAATTGCCAAGAGAGCAGCGCCGTTTGCATAGATCAATGATAAACACAACCACACAGCGCACGCAGACGAAATAATTAGACAATTCCACATATTCACGGATTCTATTTT
>JAYXXU010000067.1:0-5396 GCA_036019135.1 Pseudomonadota bacterium
CAGAATCTGATTCTCATGCTGGTATGGCCAATGTCGAAAGGTGATATAGGCCATCAATGAGGCAAAGCAATAGCCTGCGACCGTTTGTAGATACAGATACGGTGCGTTACCGCCAATCAAGGGATTACTGACAGTGAGTAAAAACAGCAAAATTAAAAAAAACGACAGCGCGATTCGATAGCCTGCGTAGATCACCGCAAGTCGATCTAAAATGGCAGGATCTGCATCGCGCAAAACAGGCATGGTCATCCAGTGATCGAAGAAGTCAGGGCACGTTATGGCTTAATCAGCCCATGTCGCATGGCCAAATGGGTCAATTTAACATCACTGTCAATACTGAGCTTTTCAAAAATACGATAGCGATAGGTATTGACGGTTTTGACACTGACAAACAATCGGTCGGCGATTTCTTGCGCGCTGATACAATTCACCACCATCATGGCCACTTGCATTTCGCGCTCGGACAGTAGATCAAACGGCGAGTTTTGTTGATCTGATAGATAGCTCGCGGCCAACTGTTCGGCGATGTCCGCACTAAAATATTTACCGCCCTGCATGACTTTGCGAATCGCACGCACCATTTCGTCTAGCGGTGCGCCTTTGGTGATATAGCCGCGCGCGCCTGCCTTCAACAGCAAGGATGGATAAGGCTCTTCAGCTAAGCCGCTGACCGCTAAGACTCGAATGCTTGGTGCATACTGAATCAAGCGCCGTGTGGTCTCAATGCCGCCAATACCTGGCATATTGACATCCAGCAGCACCACATCAGGACTCCACTGTCTGGCGAGATCAATCGCATGTTCACCAGAATCAGCTTGTGCCACAACTTCAATTTCGGCGGTATCACTGAGCATGCGACAGATGCCCGTACGAACCAGTTCATGATCATCAACGACAAGTACCTTGATCAAGTGAGACTCCCTTTGCAATTGGCCAGTTTTTTTGTTAAAGAAGGTGAATAAGCTTGCACAACTGGTTGCTCATTCGTCATCCTAGCGTAATTCGCGATTCAGATACACCACTGTGACGCTGCGACCTTCGGCAAATTATGCCGTGCTTGCCTCAAGTCGTTTAACCGCCAGCAGGATGCCCTCCATGAGATCGAATTCTTTCACAGCCACAAGTGGCTGCACATTGTTATTGAGTTTAGCACTGATGGGTGCACCAGCTCATGCTAGCCTCACCATGCAGGAGACACGCAGTGGCGGCTCAAGCGACAGTGAAGCGCGGATGATCATGAATGATGAGATGGTTGAGCCGAGCGTTGATGTGCGGAATTTGCCCAGTGGCGGTGTGACCACACTCGTTGAGCGAGTAAGAACAACCACAGGTTCATTAGCGACCGCAACAGTGCAACGGATGCAGGAAGCATTGAGTTTGGATGCGCGTGCCGCCTTGGTGATGGATGCGGTGACAGGTGATGTGTTGTATAGCAAATCCACTGATCAGGCGCTGCCGATTGCTTCGATTACCAAGCTGATGACTGCGATGGTGACCATTGATGCTCGCTTGAATATGGGTGAGCAAATCACTTTAGTCCCCAGTGACTTCGTGGGTCCCAAAAAAGCCAGTTCAAATCTACGGGTCGGTGATACACTCAATCGCGCTGAACTGTTATTGATTTCTCTAATGAAGTCAGAAAATCCAGCCTCCAAAGCACTGGCACGTACTTACCCTGGTGGTTACGATGTGTTTATGCGTGAAATGAACAACAAAGCACGCGCCCTGAATTTTAATAGCATGTATTTTGGTGATCCAACGGGTCTAGATCCTCGCAATGTGTCTTCTGCGCGCGATCTGGCGGCGCTGGTCAGCATTGCCTATGATTATGGTGTGATTCGGCAGTTTTCATCCTATCAGTCGTATGACTTTAATCTCGGCAGTCGTACATACAAAGCAAATAATACCAATGGTTTAGTACGAGATGGTCAGTGGAATATTGGTCTATCCAAAACAGGCTATATTCGTGAAGCAGGCCGTTGTGTGGTGATGCAAGCCAATGTAAACAATCGCCCTGCGGTCATTGTGCTGATGGGGGCGAATAGTTCGCAAAGTCGTTCGGGTGATGCCACTCGCATTTTGGGTTGGTTGCAGAATCGATTTGGTCGCTAAAAGCTGATTTAAAGCCACAAAAAAAGCCCGTTAGGGCTTTTTTTGTTTGATGGCATTTACATGTTTTTCAAAATGCCATCTTTGACCTGTGCCAATGTTGCATCAATGCCCAGCATCACGGCATCAGCACATTGCTTGATTGCGGTATCAGGGTCTTTAAGGCCGTTACCTGTCAGGGTACAGACGATCACAGAGCCTTCGGCGATTTTGCCATTTTTAAGGTCGCGGATGACACCGCCAACCGATGCCGCAGATGCAGGCTCACAGAACACGCCTTCATACATCGCCAGCATGCGCTGTGCATCCAGAATTTCTTGGTCAGAAAGCTCATCAAACCAGCCACCGCTGGTTTTCATCAGGGCTTGGGCGTGCTGCCAGCTTTGAGGATTGCCAATGCGAATTGCGGTTGCGACAGTTTCAGGATCTTTGACGGGGCCACCACGCAAGAAAGGGGCAGAGCCATCGGCCTGATAACCGAGCATTTTTGGCACTTTGCCGACTGGAGCAAGACCAGAAAAACTGTCAGTCTCTGCTTGATAGGCCACACGGTTGGTCGCCCAGTGGCTGGCATCTACTGCTGACTCACAGTAACCCATCCAATGTGCAGTGATATTGCCTGCATTGCCGACAGGAAGTGCATGATAATCAGGGGCTTGACCCAGTTCATCCACGATCTCGAACGCGGCAGTTTTTTGGCCTTGTAAGCGAAATGGGTTGATTGAGTTGACGATGGTGACAGGGGCTTCTTCTGCCACTTCTTTGACCAGTTGCATCCCATCATCAAAGTTGCCGCGAATCTGTAGGGTGATCGCGCCGTACATCATGGCTTGGGCAAGTTTACCCATAGCGATTTTGCCTTCAGGAATCAACACAAAGGCTTTAATGCCTGCGCGTGCAGCATAGGCCGCCGCCGCTGCTGACGTGTTGCCAGTCGAAGCACAGATAATCGCTTTGCTGCCTGCTTCAACGGCTTTGGTCACTGCCATGGTCATGCCACGATCTTTAAATGACCCTGTTGGGTTAAGCCCCTCGTACTTGACATAGATCTCGACATTTTTGCCGATGATGCTTGGGATGTTTTGAAGCTTGATCAATGGGGTATTGCCTTCGCCCAGTGAGACAGCAGGGGTATTGGCATCGACGGGTAGACGGTCACGATAACGGTCGATTAGGCCAGTATAGCGAGAGTGATTTGGCGCAGACATGGTATTCATCCAATCAAAAATCAGTTGTAAAAAGGGTTGGGCGGTTTAGCCGTCTAAGGCTTCAAGGCGAATTCGCATCACTGCACTATGAATCGCAGGCAATGTCTCGATTTGGGTAATCGCTTGATTCATTAAGGCTTCACGGACTGGGTGTGTGATCAACACCACAGGTACACGCCCTTGGTCATGTGCAGGTTTTTGCAGGATGGCATCAATATTGATCCCAGCACGGCTCAAAATGCCGCTGACTTCCGCCAATACGCCTGGGGAGTCTTCAGCATCAATCCGTAGGTAGTAGCCTGTCACCATCTGATCTGCGGCCAAAATCGGCGTGTCGCTAAGCGCATCAGGCTGGAAGGCCAAGTGCGGCACATGCGTGCCTGCGCTTTCGGCAGTCATCAGACGTACCAGATCAACTACATCAGCGACAACCGCAGAAGCCGTCGGCCCCGCGCCTGCACCTGCCCCGTAATACAGGGTTGCACCGACTGCATCGGCCTTGACTAAGACGGCATTCTTGACCCCATTGACGTTGGCAATCAGCCGATCTTGTGGGATCAACGTCGGATGAACCCGTAGTTCAATTCCTGTATCGGTGCGGCGTGCAATGCCGAGGTGTTTGATACGGTAGCCCAACTCTTCGGCATATTCGACATCTTGTGCGGTCAGTTTAGTAATGCCTTCGGTATAGACTTTTTCGAACTGCAACGGAATCCCAAAGGCAATCGAGGCCAAAATGGTCAGCTTGTGCGCCGCATCAATGCCTTCGACATCAAAGGTTGGATCGGCTTCGGCATAACCAAGCGCTTGCGCTTCGGCCAACACGTCCGCAAAAGCACGTCCTTTGTCGCGCATTTCAGACATGATGAAGTTGCCTGTGCCGTTGATGATCCCAGCTAACCATTCGATACGATTGGCGGCCAAACCCTCCCGCATGACTTTGATGATGGGAATACCGCCTGCGACCGCTGCCTCAAAGGCGACATGCACGTTATGCTGTTCGGCCAGTGCAAAAATCTCGTTGCCGTGTTCGGCCAGTAGGGCTTTGTTGGCGGTGACGACGTGTTTGCCGTGTTTGATTGCTTCGATCACGACTTCACGGGCGCGGGTCATGCCGCCAATCACTTCGATGACAATATCGACATCGTCAGCGCGTGCAATCGAGAGGAGATCATCGCTGGCGCTGATGCCTTCAAGCTGTAGGTCTGGGCGAGGTCGACGTGTTCCGACGTGGCTAATTCGAATCTCGCGACCCGTGCGGCGGGTAATTTCGGCAGCGTTGTCTTGTAATAGACGCAACGCCCCAGCACCGACTGTGCCCAATCCTAAGATCGCCAGATTTACAGATTTCACCCTCACACTCCAGCCAGTTTGCAAAGCGTACGATCATAGCTAAAAAAGCGGCGTTGCTCTAGTCGTGCAGGGTTAATCGTGTGATAAATTCGGATGGTGGGGTGGTGGGTGTGCCAAGCATTGGTTGTGTCTTGAGTGTGTTGTCTCAACTCGCTCGGCCACTTATGTATGTTTTTTCTATTTCATCCCAGAGCTCTGATGAGCTTTCTATTTCCATAGTTTTAACAAATATCTCTCCCTCAACTAATGTATTTAAGATCATGAACTCAAAAGTATTATTTGACCATAAAATAATAGTGCCAATACACGATGGACTAGTGAGCTCGCAAACAATACTTCCTCCATGCGTACTGTACTTGATATTTATCTTGAAATTATACATCTCCAAAATTTTCTTCTTTTCACGTAAAGTTTGGTGAAGAATATTATCCATATCTGGCCTCATGGTGTGATGATATGAGTGACTGGCGGTAGAGTTACATCTGTTTGACTACGAGAGAATATACTATTCGGGCCTACACGCGTTTTTATATTACCGTATATGAGTTCCTAACCAATGAATGTGTATATTGGCCATTATCATTGACATACACCTCAATAATAGACCTCTTGCGAAAATCATTTTTTGATCTGCATCCAGTTTAAAAGGCCAGCTATTAGATTCATTCGTAAACCATACCGCCGTCTTCTATTTCGATAACGCTCTGAGACGATCTTAAACCGCTT
>JAYXXU010000068.1:0-5279 GCA_036019135.1 Pseudomonadota bacterium
GCCCGTCAACAGGCGGGAGAATTTTCAGACTTATTTGATTTTTGCCATCGCATTGACCTTAAAAAAGCCAATAAACGTACGTTAGAAGCCTTGATTCGTGCAGGTGCAATGGATTGCTTGGGCGAAGAGCGTGCCAGCCTGATGGATCAACTGCCTGAAGCCGTCCAAGCCTCCGAACAAGCCCGCCAAAACCGTGAATCAGGGACATTTGACTTATTTGGCGATGTGACCGAAGTACAGCGCAAACCCACCACAACGCGTCTGCTGGTTTGGAGCGATGAGGTTCGTCTTAAAGGCGAAAAAGACACGCTTGGACTCTATCTCACAGGACATCCGATTGATGTGTATCAAGATGAACTCAAACGCCTAATTCCACATCGGCTGAATGCGGTCAGCAATACCCGTCGTGGCAGCACAACGGTATTTGCAGGTTTGATCATGGACATCAAAAATTTTGGCAATCGCATTTTGATCGTGTTAGATGATGGCACGGCACGTCTAGAAGTCAGCACAGGACAAGAAAAATTCAATCGATATAAAGACTTGCTCCAAATCGAACAGATCATTGTGATTGAAGGTGAGGTCTATGAACGCGACGGTGCAGAACGACCCACCGCTCGACTGCACAAAGCCTTTGGCATGAATGAAATCCGCAGCAAGCGTGCCAACTGCATCGTGCTGACCCCTCCCACTGAGTATCTACATGCCAATTTTGCACAGCAACTTCAGCAACTGCTTCAGCCATTTTGTCAGGGTGACGTGCGGCGTATTCCAATCCAAATTGCGCTGGAACATCAATATGCGCAAGTACAACTAGAGCTTGGTCAAGCATGGCAGGTTCGCCCTGAAGATGATTTGTTACGTGTGTTACGCGAATTTTTTGGCAAAGCCGCCATTTTAGTGCAATATCAGCTTAAAGCACGTTCAACACCAGCAGCGATTGCCAGCTAGACTGTTGATTTAGTCAGGCATTTGTCGATTTGCAGTGGATTGCTAAAGCGAATCGCTTCCCCTAGAATCGGAAGCACAGGGCAAGCCAGCATGAACAGATGTCTGGTCTTTTACCGATTTATGGCTGCCTCTTCATCTGAGAATATTGTTATGCAAGCGCCAATCAATCAGTCACAACTTCAGGAGCTACGAGAGCTGTTGGACGACGAGTTCGACTCGCTACTTCACACCTACCTGATTGATAGTCAAAAACGCCTGCAATATGTGCAAGATGCGTTTGAACAACGGGACAACAGCAAAGGCTATGAGGCGGCTCACTCGCTCAAAGGAGCAAGTGCCAACCTCGGCGCAGGGCGTTTGGCAGAGCTATGCCTCAAACTGCAAACCGAGTGCAAATCAGGCAGGATCAGTGATGCTGAACTGCTGATTCAGATGATCCAAGAAGAGCAAGGTGTGGTATCTGCTTATCTGCTCGCTCAACTGAATTAAGTCGCTCGCATGTCCTCTCCTATACAGACCAAGACGTCTGAGCAAACCATCTTGTCTCATATGCGCATTGTCATGGTCAACACCACGCTGCCCGCCAATATTGGTGCAGCGGCGCGCGCCATGAAAACCATGGGATTGTCTGATTTGGTCTTGGTTCAACCTAAGAACTATCCCAACAGCGATGCCATCGCACTGGCTGCTGGTGCAGCCGACGTGCTCCATCAAGCGCGTGTAGTCGAGACGCTGGCGGACGCGATTCAAGACTGCCAACTGGTGTTTGGCACGAGCGCACGTAGCCGTACGATTCCTTGGCCACTCTTAGATGCTCGAAGCGCCACTGCGCTGGCACACGATAATGCTCAACATGGACAACAGATTGCCATCGTGTTTGGCCGTGAAGATCGTGGTCTGACCAATGATGAATTAGCACTGTGTCAATACCATCTCAGTATTCCTACTAATCCTGAATATGGCGTGCTGAATGTCGCAGCAGCCATTCAAGTGATTTGTTACGAACTGCGAATGCATGCCCTACAGTCATCAATAGCTGCTGAATCAGTCCATGACCAGATGCCCATCATCGCGCAGATGGATTGGGATGAGCCCTTGGTTGATCAGGCCGCCATGCAGCAGTTTTATCAACACCTCGAACAAATGCTCGCAGATATCGATTTTTTAGATCCAAAGAACCCAAGATTGTTGCCATTACGTTTAAAACGCTTGTTTGGTCGCATTAGACTTGATCGAATGGAGTTTAACCTGCTACGCGGGATTTTTGGTCGAGTACAAGCCTTACGACGCGGCACTTGGCCACCCGCCAACCTGCAACGACGAGATGCCAACGATGTTTAAACAATTGCGCGAAGACGTTCAAGCGGTATTCGAACGAGACCCCGCAGCTCGCAATACCTTAGAGGTGATCCTTACCTATCCAGGTATTCATGCTTTGCTGGCACATCGACTTGCCCATCAATTGTGGCAACATCAATTTAAAGGCACTGCACGCGGTGTCTCCATGCTCAGTCGCTTTGTAACAGGCATCGAAATCCACCCTGGTGCCAAAATTGGCCGACGTTTTTTTATTGATCACGGAATGGGTGTTGTGATTGGTGAGACTGCCGAAATTGGTGACGATGTCACGCTCTATCACGGGGTGACACTTGGCGGCACGACATGGCAAAAAGGTAAACGCCACCCAACTCTCGAAGATGGCGTGATTGTCGGCGCAGGCGCTAAAGTGCTCGGGCCATTTACAGTCGGCAAAAACGCTAAAATTGGCTCAAATGCTGTGGTCACCAAACCTGTACCTGCGGGTGTCACCGCAGTAGGCAACCCTGCTCGACATGTGGTAAAAACACCTGAACATGACCAACGGCACGACTATGCACGCTCGATTGGCTTTCAGGCTTATGCAACATCGCCCGATCTTGCCGATCCGGTCACAGAAGCTTTTCAGGTGTTATTAGATCATATGCAAGCCACTGATCGTCGCATTGATGCGATTGGTAGTACCTTATGCAAGCTCAACCCCGCGTTTTGTGATCAGAAGAATGAGCCACTCTCTGCGGACTCGCTCTCGATCATTGAGCAGTCGATCTCAGATTTAGATCAACGCTCGACTTAACCAAGGATTGGACACCACCAAATCAATGGAAGAGCCACTTGACTCAGGATGCAGCATGTTGCGCAACTGAGTCACTCACAAGATAGGATGGATATTGAATGATTCGTTTTGCTCCTGTTTGCCTTGCTAGTGTAAGTTTATTACTGGCAGGCTGTAACATGCCACAGACACAGCCTCAAACTGTCAAAACGGTGACAGCACCCGTGACACCAACCATTACCCCCGCATTGGTTGCGGCGACCACTGCGACCGTTGAAATTCCGCCTGTCATGGTGCCAAAATATGCTTCGGTAGCAGAACTTCAAGCAGCCCAAGCACGCCAAAAACAGCCGCGTAAACGCAATTCACGCAATACCACATCCACACCATCAGCAGATGCTAGTCTCTCGCCTGACCAACAAGCCGAACAGATTGATGTCGGCACTATCGATGATGTCCTGATCTATCTCATCGATAAAGCAGGCAACTACCCGCCACGCTTTGCTGACTTACGAGAAAAAAATCTCGCGGCAAGTGATGTCAAAGCGATTATCAATCAACTTGATCCCTTAGCGGTTCACCCAAACGCCTCATTTGATGTGCTGATGCGAGCCGTCAAAATCAATCAAATTGCTCGCAACATGGATCTTGGCGCACAGTCTGCCATCAAAGCAGGCGTCTACATGCGCCGTGCGATTGCCTTAAATCCGGACAACGCGCTCGCTAACTATTGGTACGGCACGATGCTGAGTGAAGGTGGTGGAATTAAAGAAGGCATTCCATACCTGAATCGTGCCGCACAGGCAGGTCACAAAAAAGCCTATCTTGCATTGGCACAAGCCTATTTACACATCAACCAACGCCCAAATGCACTCAGCGCACTTGAAAGCTACCATACAGCTGAGCCTGAACAACAAGCATGGACAGCCTCCTTAATCGAACAAGTACGGGCAGGCAAAAGTCTGATCTGGGGCAAATAACTACGCCGATCTGCTCCCTCCCTCACTTGCTATGGAGTGGGAGGGTTGGATTTATCCAATACCTTTTTGGCTCCATGTCACAGATGAGGACGCAATATGCTGTTGGCTCAGCAGACTCTGATGATCCGATTATTACGTCCTCAACGACTCAGATACATGATGGGGCTGTTCCTGCTCCTGTCTTTACTGTTGTCACAAGGCTGCGCGGTGGTTCGAGTCAATTCGCAGGATACCGCGCAATCCCTACTCAACCAACGTGATAGCATCCTGACCCGCAACCGTCTTAGCGAAGCAACTATCAGCCTACTGTCGATGATTGGTCAGTCTCAATCTCAATGCTTGGCCCAATTTGAGCGCTGTCTCGACACACTCAAAAATACATCAGAAATTTCAACTGAACACTACTTGTCCGCAGCGAGCGAACTGTACTTACAGCACGCTGAATTTTTTAGAGCAGAAAAAACGCATTGCCAAGCCAAGCCTATTGCAGCCGAACCTACTGATCGGATCGTGATTCGTTTACGCTCAACACCTGAGAATCAGCCACAGTTTGATCAACAACCCGTCGAACAGTGCCAGCAACAACGGCAATTGGCCTTACTGAACAGTATTCGACATGCCTATGGTTATTTATTTTGGAGCAATCGGCCCGCTCAGCAGCGCTTATTTGACAACCGTCAAGTACAAGTGCGCGACTTTTATAATGTGGCCGTGGCGCGCTTGGTGGATGAGCAGTTTAGCGCCCAAAAAGACATCCCCCAACAGTTCAACATTCAAATTGCGGGACACAACATTCAAATCAATGACCACAACCAACTGTTTGCGCAACAGCGTCCTGAACAATTAGTCGCCGCCGACCTGCTGGGTTTTCGCGGATTACGCACAGTGAATCGACGCGATGGGTTTGGTGTCGAGTTTGTAGCGGTCATGCCTGCACCTGTCAGCACGACGCAGCAACGCACGCCGACTGATGTGCATCAATCACGCTATCTGCCATTGAGTCTTGTGGTGCGTGTTGAAGGTGACTCTTTAGAAAATATTCTGAGTAGTCAGCAGTTTGTCGCCGATCTATATAACCCATATCAACAAACCCAAATTCAGATCAACGACGATCATACCTTGAGCTTAGCAGCGAATTTTTCCGCACCTTATGGCTTATGGCTTGCACGCACTGAACTGGCATTGGTGGCATACCGCAGCCTGTTAGGCTTAGACGATCAAAACATTGCACCGCAACTGTATATGCTTGAGCCGTA
>JAYXXU010000069.1:0-16334 GCA_036019135.1 Pseudomonadota bacterium
TTGAAATTTTGGCGTAGTCAGCGGATGGACGACGCCAAATATCATAGCGCTTAGTCACTTAAATGCGCAAACCGTACCAGATTTGACAAGTGAGGATTCGGTTTGGCAGCTTTTTTAAACAACAGTACGACTTTACCGATTTTTTGTACCACTTGCGCCTGAGTGGTTTCGGCCAATGCTTCGATCATTGCCGCGCGCGCTTCTCGATCCTCCCCAAGCACTTTGACTTTAATCAGTTCATGATCGTTTAAGGCGCGTTGGGTTTCTTCAATGACGGATTCGCTCAGACCGTTGTTGCCGAGCATGACCACGGGGTTCAATGCATGCCCAATGCGGCGCAGACGTTTACGTTCTTGAATAGACAAACTGGACATGACACTTCCTGACAGCAAGACAAAACAAAAGAATCATGCAGTGTAACGCATTTAGACACAGATGATTGCAACAGGACGTCTGGTTTTACCGTAGAATATCGTCCGACTTACTTGAGGATGATCCACTGATGGCAACACGCATAACCAACAAAAAACTGTCCAAAAGCAGTCGTGACTGGATGCGTGAGCATATTGATGATCCATTTGTAAAACGCGCCCAAAAAGATGGGTATCGAGCGCGTGCTGCCTATAAGCTGCTTGAGATTAACGATAAATATAAATTGTTTCGCAGCGGTATCACGGTGGTGGATTTGGGCGCTGCGCCAGGCAGTTGGTCACAGATTGCAGGTCGCTTGGTTGGCTCGAATGGCTTGGTGATTGCGTCAGATATTTTGCCAATGGATGCTTTGCCCGATGTGACCTTTTTGCAGGGCGATTTTCGTGAGCAAGAGGTGTTTGATCAATTGTTAACAATTTTAGATGGTCGACAGGTTGACCTTGTAATTTGTGATATGGCACCCAATACATCAGGTAACCCTGCGGTTGATCAGCCGCGTATGATGTATCTGTGCGAATTGGCATTGGATTTTTCGACGCGGGTATTGTCACCTAAGGGACAGTTTTTGGTCAAAACCTTCCCAGGTGAAGGCTATGATGAATATCGCAAACAGGTACTTGCTGAGTTTGCGATATTAAAAAGCATCAAGCCAGAAGCCTCGCGCGCTCGTTCGCGTGAGATGTATTTGCTGGCACAGTCACGCAAAAGCAACAGCGCAGGCGGTTGATGGTTTGAACGGTTGATCATCAAAATGATTAGCCGTGTTAAGATGAAGACAACGATTAAGCAATCTAGCATCGGCGTAACATGGGGTTGCGTTCTATGCTGAAGCCTACAGAGAATACTGTCGCGACTGGCAGAGAGGACTGTAGCGTAACTGGAGTGCATCTACTGATACATGGGTATCAGGGGGCGTTCCGCGCTGATGGGCATGGCTGCGCCCATTGGGTTGCCGCACGACGGCAATGGCGTTCTGTTGCCATGTAGCCTTCAAGAAAATGGGAAGTTAGCCTTGTGAGCGATCTCGTCAAGAACACAGTGTTGTGGCTGGTCATCATCGGTGTTCTGGTATTGGTATTCAGTAACTTCGAAAGCCGAAGTAAGCCCGATGTAATGAACTATTCACAGTTCGTTGCCGCGGTGAATGACGGCCAAGTCAAAAAAGTCAAAATTGATGGCGAACGGATTAGTGGCGAAAAGGCCAATGGATCGCAGTTTGAGACTGTGCGCCCAGCCGTTGCTGATACAGAGTTGATGCCGACGCTGATTGCCAAAAACGTTGAGGTTGAAGGCACACCACCGCGTCGTCAAGGTCTACTGATGCAGTTGCTGATTGCCAGCTTTCCGATTCTGTTGATCATTTCGATCTTTATGTTTTTTATGCGCAACATGCAAGGTGGTGCAGGTGGCAAGAGTGGTCCGATGAGCTTTGGCAAGTCAAAGGCCAAAATGCTGACTGATGACCAGATCAAGCTTGGTTTTGGTGATGTTGCAGGTTGTGACGAAGCCAAACAAGAAGTCACTGAGATTGTTGATTTTCTGCGTGATCCAGCCAAATTTAAGCGCCTTGGTGCAAAAATTCCACGCGGTGTGTTGATGGTCGGCCCTCCGGGTACAGGTAAAACCTTGCTGGCTAAAGCAATTGCAGGCGAAGCCAAAGTCCCATTCTTCTCGATTTCGGGTTCGGATTTTGTTGAGATGTTCGTCGGTGTGGGTGCATCGCGGGTGCGTGACATGTTCGAGCAAGCCAAGCGCCACGCGCCATGCATTATCTTTATTGATGAGATTGATGCTGTTGGCCGTCATCGTGGTTCGGGCATGGGTGGTGGTCATGATGAGCGTGAGCAAACCCTGAACCAGATGTTGGTTGAGATGGATGGCTTTGAAGGATCGGAAGGTATTATTGTCATCGCTGCTACCAACCGTGTTGATGTGCTAGACAAAGCGTTATTGCGGCCAGGTCGGTTTGATCGTCAAGTGGCCGTTGGTTTGCCAGACATGAAAGGCCGTGAGCAGATTCTTGATGTGCATATGAAAAAGCTGCCATCAGTCACTGAAGTCAAAACAGATGTACTGGCACGCGGTACACCAGGTTTTAGTGGGGCAGATTTGGCCAACTTGGTCAATGAGGCAGCTTTGTTTGCGGCACGCCGTAACAAAAACACGGTGGATATGAATGACTTTGAAGATGCCAAAGACAAAATCTTCATGGGGCCTGAACGCAAGTCAATGGTGTTGCGTGATGAAGAGCGCCGCGCAACGGCTTATCACGAGGCAGGTCATGCCTTGGTGGCAGAGTTGTTGCCGAATACCGATCCTGTGCATAAAGTTACCATCATGCCGCGCGGTTGGGCATTGGGGCTGACTTGGCAGTTGCCTGAGCATGATCGTGTCAGTCACTATAAGGACAAGATGCTGAACGAAATTTCGATTTTGTTTGGTGGTCGGATTGCTGAAGAGGTGTTTATCAATCAGCAGTCGACTGGAGCATCGAATGACTTTGAGCGTGCGACCAAGTTGGCGCGTGCGATGGTGACTAAGTTCGGCATGAGTGATGCTATGGGCGTCATGGTGTACGAAGATGAAGCGGGTGAAGGTGGTTATTTTGGTCGTATGGGCAGCCGTACCATCAGTGAAGCCACATTGCAAAAGGTTGATCAAGAGGTGCGACGGATTCTGGAAACACAGTATCAAGTGGCGCGTGAATTGATCGAAGCCAACAAGGATAAGGCCGAAGCGATGGTCAAAGCCTTGATGGAGTGGGAGACCATTGATCGCGAGCAAATCCGAGACATCATGGAAGATCGTGAGCCTCGGCCACCGCGTGTCTATGTCCCTGTCAACCCCGTCAGTGATGTGTCTTTAGAGAAGCCAAATGGCAACACGCCACCGCCGTTGCCAGCCATGTAACGTGATGTTGTCAGCCGTCATCATCTGATGGTTGCCTAAGTGGCTCGCTTGGCGGGTTCGAAAAAAGCCTCCAACTGGTTTTGGGGGCTTTTTTTATAGGGTATTCGGGTCGGTCATCGACCCCTCATCAACCGAGGAGAAAAAAATTATGCATAGTTATCCTTTACCCAAAAAAACCTTGCACTGTGGGGCTCGTACACTGGATTTGGCAGTGCCACAGGTGATGGGGATTTTGAATGTGACCCCAGACTCTTTTTCGGATGGTGGACAGTTCGTGCAGCGTGATGCTGCCTTACGTCAGGCTGAACAAATGCTCAAAGATGGTGCAAGTATCATTGATGTCGGTGGTGAGTCGACTCGCCCAAATGCATTGCCTGTGGGTGAGCAGATTGAACTGGATCGGGTTGTACCGATTGTTGAAGCGATTGCTGAGCGCCTAGATGTCGTGATTTCGGTTGATACCAGCACGCCGTGTGTATTTGAGCAGGCTGCTGCTGTCGGTGCAGTGATTTGGAATGATGTGCGTGCGTTAGGTCGACCGCAGGCACGGGAGACGGCTGCACGCTTGGGCTTGCCTGTGGTGCTGATGCATAATCGTGGTGAGCCCAGTGAGATGAATGACTTGGCGGTGTATGAGTCTGTGGTGGGTGAGGTGTTACAGGAGTTGACTGAGCAGATAGATCTGGCCTTGGCGGCGGGTGTGCTGCGTGAAAATATCGTGCTGGATGTCGGTTTTGGTTTTGCTAAAAATACGCAGCAAAACTTGATTTTGCTAAAGCATTTGGGACAGTTAATCCCACTGAACTATCCTCTCTTGGTTGGTATCTCGCGTAAGCGTGTGCTGGGTGAGGTGTTGGCAGATGCTGCGGGGATGAGTCGGGCTGTCGCACAGCGTGTCGATGCAGGTCTAGCTGCAGCGTTGATCGGGGTGCAGCATGGTGCGAGTTTGATCCGAACGCATGATGTGCGGCCAACTGTCGATGTGTTGAAGCTGTGGCAGGCAATGATTTTTAGTGATGTATTGAGCAGTGATGGAGAAGTCATCAAATGACGGATGATGTGAGTTTGCATGACCGCAAGGTGATCTATCGGGCGCGGCGTGGGTTAAAAGAAATCGATATGTTCTTTGATCCGTATGTGCGTGATGGTTATTTGCATGCCGATCCTGCCGAAAAAGCTGCGTTTGCGCGATTGGTGGCGGCCGAAGATCCAGATTTGTTAGATTGGTTTATGAATGTGAGCCAACCCGATGACGCGGAGTTGCTGGCTTTGGTACAGCATTTAAAGCAACGGCGTTATTCGGTTTAGATGTGGGTTGATCTGGCGCAACTCAGTCATAGCCAATGGCGCATCGTGTGCCTATCGCTCTGTTTGGTCGGGCTATTGCTGCTGTTAGCGTTATCGGGTGGGTCTGCCGCTGTGCGTGGGCTGGTCATACTGATATTGTTGGTCAGTGCGGTCGTCTGGTGGTCGTGGCAAGCTCGTCAACCCCGCTGTCTGGCTCTGCGCCAGCTCAATCGGGTGGATTGGATCTGGCAACAAACCCAACCCTTTGCTAAAGCGCAGCACACGTCAGTCGCATGGCAGCAAGGGCGATTGCAGCGCGTGGCATCCTGTGGCAATTGGGTAGTGGTGTTGTGGTTTGAGGATCTGACCTTGCAACGAGAGCAAGTTTGGGTGCTTTGGCGTGATCAAGTCGATGACAACAATTGGCGGCGCTTGCAGGTCTTGGTGCGCTATTGGTCAGCACCACAAGATGTAGGCACAGATTAACACTCACGTGTAGGTTAAAAATAGCCTACAGACAGTATTGGCTGGTGAATGGCAGACTGGTGCTGCGGGGTCGTGAGTGCGAGATCGCAAAATTCACAATAATCAGGAGCAAGATTGAATGGGTATGTTAGATGGTTTGGTGGGTCAGTTGGCGCGTGAAGCGGCTGGCAATGCTTTAGAAAAACAAGGCGGCTTAGGTGGGTTGTTGGGCGGCTTGGTTCGTGGTCAGCAAGGTACGATGGGTCGTTCGCAGGCACAAACGGTTGACTCTCCATTTGGTCAATCAGCAAACACAGGTGGGGGTTTGGGGGATCTGCTGGGCAGTGTATTGGGCGGCGGCAATACAACATCAGCCAAGCCCGCTGCGCAAGGTGGTGCGGGTTTGCTGATTGCGTTATTGCCTGTCATCCTCAATTGGGTACAGCAGCAAGGTGGACTCGAAAAAGTCTTGGCATCATTGCAAAGCAAAGGCTTGGGCGGTCAGGCGCAATCATGGATGAGTACAGGGCAGAATCAACCGATTCAACCCGAACAGGTCGAAAGTGTGTTTGGTACAGCACAGGTCGATCAGTTCGCTGCTGAAACAGGCGCGAATCGTGGTGCAGTGCTGTCAGGCATTGCCAGTCTGTTGCCACAGGTAATCGACCAGCTAACCCCAAAAGGCGATACCAGCACGGCCAATGAAGCCAATCAGGAGATCGGCACGGTGTTGGGGCAGTTGGCAGGTTTGATGCAGCGCTAAGCCCGAGGTTTCCAACAGCCAGTTATGCTACTGGCTGTTGTGAGGTGGCAAGTTTGGTTTACAAATACAACACTTGCACCACTTCGTATTCGACCTCGCCACTGGGCGTTTGAATTCTGACTTCATCGCCTGCACGTTTGCCAATCAAACCACGAGCAATGGGCGAGTTGAGCGAAATTTTATTTACCTTAAAGTCAGCTTCATCATCGCCAACGATTTGATAGCGTCGGCGCTCTTCGGTGTCGAGGTTTTCAATCTCAACCGTCACTCCAAAAATAACCCGACCATCTTGATTCACAGTTTTTAAATCAATCACATCGGCAGCACCCAGCTTGCCTTCGATTTCCATGATGCGACCTTCGCAGAATGACTGCTGTTCTTTGGCCGCATGATATTCGGCATTTTCTTTGAGGTCACCATGCGCGCGTGCTTCGGCAATCGCGGCAATAATACGTGGCCGATCAACGGATTTAAGCTGTTGTAACTCTGCTTTGAGTGCCTCGTGACCTTGAGGTGTCATCGGGTAGCGTTGCATCGTAAGTCCCTCTATAAAACGAATCCCCCACACAACCGATTGTATGGGGGAATGCAGGGGCGTTTTCGACAGTGAAAACGCGGTGAATTTAAAGTTAAGCCTTGTGCAGATCCTGCAAGCGATAGACATCCATTGGTAGCTGGATACCCACCGCCTGACAAACAGCATCCGCGCCACTTAAGGTCGTGGTGTAGTACACCTTACCTTGTAGGGCACTACGGCGGATTGAAAACGAATCCTGCTGTGCTTGTTTGCCTTCAGTCGTATTGATAATGAGGTGAATTTCGCCATTTTTCAAGCGATCCACAATATGTGGCCGACCTTCGGTGACTTTATTCACACGCTCACAGGTAATCCCATGCTCTTTCAGCAGGCGATGAGTCCCGCCTGTTGCGACCAGATTAAAGCCCAATGCTTGTAGCTTGCGTGCAATCTCTGGCAATGCGGCTTTGTCACTGTCACGCACGGATAAGAACGCACGTTTGATTTCGCCATCGACAGGTTTACCAGGCAGACGCTCATTCGAGCCGAGGACGGCCTTATAGAACGCTTCGCCAAAGGTTTTGCCTACGCCCATCACTTCGCCTGTTGATTTCATCTCAGGCCCAAGGATTGGATCAACACCAGGGAATTTGGCAAATGGGAATACGGCCTCTTTGACCGAGTAGAAATCAGGAATGATTTCTGTGGTAAAGCCTTGGCTGGCAAGGCTTTGACCCGCCATGCAACGCGCAGCGACTTTCGCCAGCGATGTACCAATACACTTGGAGACAAACGGCACGGTGCGTGAGGCACGTGGGTTGACTTCCAGAATGTAGACATCATTGCCTTTGACCGCAAACTGGACGTTCATCAGGCCAATCACGTTCAGGTCACGCGCCATCGCGATGGTTTGCTTGCGCATTTCATCTTGGATTTCGGGTGACAGAGAGTACGGCGGCAGCGAACAAGCCGAATCCCCTGAGTGAACACCAGCTTGTTCGATGTGCTGCATGATGCCGCCGATCACCACTTGCTCGCCGTCTGACACACAGTCCACATCGACTTCAATCGCATCGTCTAGGAAGCGGTCGAGGAGAACTGGTGAATCATCTGAGGCTTTGACTGCATCGCGCAGGTAGCGTTTCAGTTCAGTTTCGTTATAGACGATTTCCATCGCCCGACCACCGAGTACATATGATGGACGCACGACCAGTGGATAGCCGACTTCTGCGGCTGCCATCAAACCTTCTTCGGCACTCTTAACAATGCGGTTTGGTGGCTGGAGTAGGTTTAAGCGGATGATCATTTGCTGGAAGCGTTCACGATCTTCTGCACGATCAATCGCATCGGGCGATGTGCCGATAATGGGTACACCAGCGGCTTCGAGTGCGCGTGCCAATTTCAGTGGGGTTTGGCCACCGTATTGCACGATCACGCCTTTGGGCTTTTCGATACGGGCGATTTCCAGCACGTCTTCGAGCGTCAGTGGCTCAAAGTATAAGCGATCTGAGGTGTCATAATCAGTTGAGACGGTTTCGGGGTTACAGTTGACCATGATGGTTTCATAGCCGTCTTCGCGCATGGCGAGTGCGGCATGCACACAGCAATAGTCAAACTCAATGCCTTGACCGATACGGTTTGGCCCGCCACCAAGTACCATGATTTTGTCGCGGTTCGATGGATTGGCTTCGCACTCGTCTTCATAAGTTGAGTACATATAGGCGGTGCTGGTCGAAAACTCCGCCGCACAGGTATCCACCCGTTTGTACACGGGGTACACACCTAGATCCCAACGACGCTTGCGGATTTCTTTTTGGGAAATGCCAAGCAAGCTGGCCAAGCGCAAATCTGCTAGACCTTTACGTTTGAGTTGGCGCATGCGGTCTTTGGTTAAACCCGCAAAACCCATCTGACGGACTTGCTCTTCGGTCTGTACGATGTCTTGGATTTGAATCAAGAACCAACGATCAATCGCCGTGTATTCAAATACTTGATCTAGACTCATGCCATGACGGAATGCATCGGCAATGTACCAAATCCGATCAGGACCTGGCACTTTAAGCTCTAGGCGCAGCTTGTCTTCGGCATCAGGCGTGCCCAGTGGCAGTTTTTCATCAAATCCCGATACACCGACTTCCAGACCACGCAGTGCTTTTTGCACCGACTCTTGGAAGGTACGGCCAATTGCCATCACTTCGCCGACTGACTTCATCTGTGTGGTTAGAATCGCTTCGGCTTGAGGGAATTTCTCGAAATTAAAGCGCGGAATCTTGGTGACAACGTAGTCAATCGACGGCTCAAAGCTGGCAGGGGTCGCACCGCCAGTGATATCGTTTTTCAGTTCATCCAGTGTGTAGCCGACCGCCAGCTTGGCCGCAACTTTGGCAATTGGGAAGCCAGTGGCTTTTGATGCCAGTGCTGACGAGCGCGAGACACGCGGGTTCATTTCGATGATGACCATCCGGCCGGTGTCTGGACAAATGCCGAACTGCACGTTCGAGCCGCCAGTTTCCACCCCGATTTCACGCAATACCGCAACTGAGGCGTTGCGCATCAGCTGGTATTCTTTATCGGTTAAGGTCTGGGCAGGTGCAACGGTGATCGAGTCACCCGTATGCACGCCCATCGGGTCAAAGTTTTCAATCGAGCAGACGATGATGCAGTTGTCGTTTTTATCACGAACCACTTCCATCTCGTATTCTTTCCAACCGATCAGCGATTCGTCGATCAGCAGTTGTTTGGTCGGTGACAAGTCAAAGCCACGCTCGCAGATTTCGATGAATTCTTCACGGTTATAGGCAATCCCGCCGCCTGAGCCGCCCATGGTAAATGAGGGACGAATGATGCACGGGAAGCCCATTTGAGCCTGAATGTCGAAGGCTTCTTCCATATTGCCTGCGACCGCAGCGCGGGGACATTCTAGTCCGATGCGACGCATGGCTTGGTCGAACAGCTTGCGATCCTCGGCCATTTCGATGGCTTGCTTACTCGCTCCGATCAGCTCGACGTTGTATTTTTCGAGAATACCGTGTTCGTCTAAGGCGAGTGCGCAGTTTAGTGCCGTTTGGCCGCCCATGGTTGGGAGGATGGCATCTGGCCGTTCTTTTGCGATGATCTGCGCAACGGTTTGCCATGTGATCGGCTCGATGTAGGTCGAGTCGGCCATTGATGGGTCTGTCATGATGGTCGCTGGGTTTGAGTTGACCAAGATGACGCGGTAGCCTTCTTCTTTTAAGGCTTTACAGGCTTGTGCGCCTGAGTAGTCGAATTCACAGGCCTGACCAATCACGATTGGGCCAGCACCGATGATCATAATGCTTTGAATATCTGTACGTTTTGGCATGGCGCGCTCCTTATTTGGCTTGGGCTGTGGTCATTAGATCAATGAAATGATCAAACAACGGGGCGCAATCATGCGGGCCAGGGCTAGCTTCTGGGTGACCTTGGAAGCTAAACGCGGGTTTGTCGGTGCGGTGAATCCCTTGTAGTGAGCCATCGAACAGTGATTTATGCGTCGCTTTCAGTGTGGCAGGTAGCGTGGCTTCATCCACGGCAAAACCATGATTTTGGCTGGTGATCATCACCGTACCGCGTTCGAGGTCTTGGACGGGATGGTTAGCGCCATGATGGCCGAATTTCATTTTGATGGTTTGTGCACCAGAAGCCAGTGCCAATAGTTGATGACCCAAGCAGATCCCGAACACGGGCAGCTCAGTGCTGTCGACGATGGTTTTAATCGCGTCAATCGCGTAGGTACATGGCGCTGGGTCGCCAGGCCCATTGGAGAGGAACACACCGTCTGGATTCAAGGCTAGTACATCTGCGGCAGAAGTCTGGGCAGGCACGACGGTCAGGCGGCAGCCACGATCCACCAGCATGCGCAGGATGTTGGTCTTCACGCCAAAATCATACGCGACCACGTGGAATTTTTCTGCCGCGAGCGGACTAAAGCCTTGCCCCAGTTGCCACGAGCCTTCTATCCACGTAAAGCCGTCTGGATCACAGCATTCTTTGGCAAGGTCGAGGCCGTTTAAGCCACCAAAGGCTTGTGCTTTTGCTAATGCTGCTTCGGCAGTCGCATCTGCACCCGTCATGATGCAGCCGTTTTGTGCGCCTTTTTCACGCAGAATACGCGTCAGCTTACGCGTGTCTATGTCGGCAATCGCCACTGTGCCATGCTGCTTGAGGTAGTCGTCAAGGCTAGCGGTGGAGCGGAAGTTACTGGCCATCAGTGGCAGGTCGCGAATAATCAGACCTGCTGCCCAAACCTTGTGAACGCGACCCGATTCGCTGTCTTCTGGGTTGGTGCCAGTGTTACCAATATGAGGATAGGTCAGCGTGACCATTTGTTGTGCATAACTGGGGTCGGTTAAGATTTCCTGATAACCCGTCATGGCCGTATTAAAAACCACCTCACCAACGGTCGAGCCGTCAGCGCCAATGGATGTGCCGTGGAAGATCGTTCCATCGGCCAGTGCTAAAATGGCAGGTGCGCGCAAACCTAACCTCCTAAAATTCGGCTATAAAAAAGCGAGTAGACACGCCAAAAGGTAAAGCCACGTCATGGTACTGGCCTCCCTTGGGTCTGCTCGCTTGAAATTGGGCATATTCTACGGAGGATCAGCAAATTTGTCCACGAAAAGCACGGCAGATTACGGGCGTAGAGAGATGGCTGACGTTGGATGTCACAAAATCGCTAAATTTGCGTTACTAAAATTTAACCTTGCATTAGGGCGATGTTTGGAATAGCCCACATTGGACAGTGCCTGCACGGGTTTGGCGTTGCAGAATCCAGTGTTCTGGTAGTCCCAAAGTATGTAGGTCTCGATCTGCTTCGACATAGATCCAAGCGGAGGCTGCCAGTAGTGGGCTGTAGTGTTCTGCCAAGGTTTGCCACAGATTCAGTGCATAGGGTGGGTCAAGGAACAGCAGGTTGTATTCGGATAAATGCAGGTGTTTGACCTGTTGTGCGCTGCTATTGATGACTTGGTATTGGGTGTCGGTTGCGCCAAGCTGTTGCAGTTCGTGTTGCAGACGTAAGGCTTGCTTACGGTGTGGTTCAATAAAGCTGCAATAGGCAGCACCGCGTGACAGCGCTTCGATGCCGAGTGCCCCACTGCCTGCACACAGGTCCAGTACCCGTGCTTGGGAGATTTCCCACATCAGCCAGTTAAATAACGTCTCTCGTACCCGATCTGGCGTTGGACGCAAACCCTCTACAGACTCAAATTGCACCAAGCGGCGTTTCCATTGTCCGCCAATAATTCGCACCCGATTCATTCGCTGACCCCTGTGGTAGTATTGGATGCTGGCGTTGCGAGCGCGGCTGTTGGTGGTGCAGTCGTAGATGTCGCTGTTGTATCTGCGGTCGTAGCTGTGATTGCCGCCGCCATCAGCGAGGGATGGCGCATAGTTTCAGGGTCAGGCACGATAGGATCAGTGTCCATACGATGCACGACATAATCAAACAATGCCTTGGCAATCGGTGCGGCTGTCCCGCTACCAGACTGACCATTTTCAACCAAGACAGCAACTGCAACTCTTGGGTTGTCAGCAGGTGCAAACCCATTAAACCAAGCATGATCCCAATGGCGCTGATCAATCGCATGCTTATTGTAGCGTTTGCCTTGTGCGATACTTTTAACCTGTGCTGTGCCAGTTTTGCCTGCGATTTCGTAGCCGCGTACCGTGAGTCCGACCCGTCGTGCCGTGCCGTTGGGGGAGTGAATGACCATTTTCATGGCATCGCGCATCTTGTCCCAGTCTTCATCGGCACCGTTGTATGGTAGTTTATAGTCGGGTCGATGTGAGATGGTGTAGGGAGTATCCCCTTCGCTTTTATGCAAAAGATGCGGAGTAATGTGCCAGCCTTTATTGGCGGTGATGGCAGTGGCCATCGCCACTTGTAGGGTCGTAGCGGTAAAATAACCTTGCCCAATACTGACCGAAATCGTTTCACCAGGCAGCCACTTGGCTTTGCGGGTACGCATTTTCCATTCAGGTGAAGGATAAATTCCGCTGTTTTCGTGCGGCAGATCAATGCCTGTTTTTTGCCCAAAGCCAAAGTGACTCATCCATGCGTGCATTTTTTCGATGCCCATCCGATAGCTCAACACATAAAAATATGTATCAACGGATTGAGCAATCGCCTTGTTCATATCGACTACGCCATGTCCACCTTTGCGCCAATCCCGAAACCGATGGCTATCACCTGGCAGGGTAAAATAGCCTGGATCGTAGATGCGTGAGTTCCAATCCACCAAGCCATAGTGAATGCCACCGAGCCCTGCAAAAGGCTTGATGGTCGAACCAGGTGGATATGTGCCTTGCAAGGCGCGATTGTAGAGCGGTTGGTCAGGATCATCGCGTAGGGCGTTGTATGCTTTGTGGCTGATTCCTGCGACAAAAGGATTCGGGTCAAAACTGGGATTACTGACAAAAGCTAAAACCTCTCCCGTGCGTGGATCAATCGCGACAATTGAGCCACGCCGACCTGAAAGTTGATCATGGGCGATTTTTTGTAGACCGTAATCAATTGATAAATACAAATCGTTGCCGCGTTGAGAATCCGTTCGCCCCAGTTGTTGCAGCACTTTGCCATGCGCGTTGGTTTCGATATATTGATAACCAGGAACACCCAATAACAGATTTTCGTATTGTTTTTCGATGCCGATTTTGCCAATCAAATCTGTACCTGCATACGCAACCTTATCCAAGTTTTCTGCCTCTTTGGCATTGATGCGTCCAACATAACCAATCACATGCGCAAACAAGTCACGGTGGGGGTAATAGCGGGTCATTTTGGTATCAATGGTCACCCCAGCAAACTCAGCGCGCCGTTCACTAAAGCGGGCAATTTGACTTTCATTCAGATCGATTTTGAGGGCAACATCATCGCTAGAACGTGCGCGTTTGATACGGCCAAGGAATTTTTCGATATCGTCCTCAGTCAGATCAAACACTTCGATCAACTGCGGTAATTTGGGCTCCACGCGTGCAAAGTCTTCTTGGCTGACCAAGGCCGTAAAAACAGGGTGATTATCAGCCAGCAGAATACCGTTACGATCATAGATATAGCCGCGTGTTGGAGGCACAGCTTGCAAGCGAATGCGATTTTTTTCGGCGGCCTCTTGGTATTGCTCATACTGCATGATTTGCAGATAACCATAACGACAGACCAAACCTGTCAAGCAGACGAAAACCACCAACGCGGCAAATAACAGCCGACGCCGAAAAAGTGCTTGTTCTTGCTGGATATTCTTGAGGCGAGTGGGATGCTTCATGGCAGGCTAATATCAAGATTGGCATGATTTTAGCTGGTACGGCCACGACTGCCAATGATTGTCGGTAAATAAAGCGTTAATTGCATGACAAGCCTCAGACTATTGCGCCCGAGTTCATCACAAAATGCGCGACACTGATTCAGGTTTTGTCTAAAATCACGCGCGCACCACCTAGCGAAGGGGTGAAGGGGTGCTAGACAATGCTGTTGCAGATGGCGTGAGGAGAGTTGCTGGAGATGATCCGCCTTGTCCTCAAATAAACAAGCATGATCCTATTCGGGGGATGAAAGCCCATGTTGAGTGGTAGCAATTCGGTGTTGATCACCTGTGTTGTGGTGTATTTGTTGGCCTCTATTGCAATTGGTCTGTATGCCGCTCGTCGTGTGAAGTCGAGTACAGACTATATGGTGGCTGGACGTTCTTTGCCGATTTATATCGTCACTGCAACGGTATTTGCCACATGGTTTGGCTCAGAAACGGTACTAGGAACAACGGCCGTTTTTATTGAGGAAGGTTTTTGGGGCATTGTGGCAGATCCTTTTGGCGCATCGTTGTGCCTAATCTTGGTCGGGGTGTTCTTTGCTGTTCCACTGTACAAAATGAATTTACGCACTATTGGCGATTATTATCGCCAGCGGTATGGTGTTGGAGTCGAAAAAACCATCTCCATCATCATCATGATGTCCTATTTGGGGTGGGTGGCTGCCCAAATGGCTGCGCTTGGTGTGGTATTTAATGTGATCACGCATGGTGCAATCAGTCAAGAATGGGGCACGGTGATTGGAGCAGTCATTGTGATTGCCTATACAGTATATGGTGGGATGTGGTCAGTTGCTTTGACTGATTTTTTCCAAATGATGCTGATTATGATTGGTTTGGTCTTCATTGCATGGCTGATCACGGCCAAAGTAGACGGCGGTGCAGCTGCGGTACTGAGTCATGCCAGCGCACAGGACAAGTTTAACCTATTACCTGAGCCGAATTGGCCTGCATTTTTGGCATTTATTGGCATGTTGATGACCATGGGTCTCGGCTCTATCCCTCAACAAGATGTGTTCCAGCGCGTGATGTCTGCTAAGAGCGCCAACATCGCACGCAATGCAGCGATTATCGGTGGTGTACTTTACTTGCTGTTTGCGATGATCCCGCTGTATATCGGTTACACTGCATTTTTGATTGATCCTGACTTGGTCAATCGTCAGCTTGCTGCTGATGGTGATGCACAGTTGGTGCTGCCCACGCTGATTTTGAATCATGTGCCGTTGTTTGCTCAGGTTTTATTCTTTGGGGCATTGCTATCAGCGATTATGAGTACTGCATCAGGCACGTTACTGGCGCCTTCTGTGTTGCTGAGTGAAAACATCATCAAAAAATTCTTGCCACATCGGACGGATCAGCAGTTTTTATGGTCAATTCGTGCGGTGGTGTTGCTGTTTGGGGTGTGTGTCACGGCTTACTCGCTGTCCTCGGATCTCAGTATTTTTGAGATGGTCGAAAATGCCTATCAGATCCCGCTCGTTGGTGCTTTTGTCCCGTTGGCTTTTGGTTTGTATTGGAAAAAAGCCAATCGAAATGGAGCATGGCTAGCCATCTTGGGTGGTTTGGGCGTGTGGTTGCCACTGTTTATTTTAGAGGCTGAGTACGCCATGTTTGGTGGAGGTACAGGCTGGGCGTGGTTAGGGTTGCCAGAGATGGCTGGCCTGTATCTGCCGCAATTATTAGGCTTTTCGGCATCAGTTTTGGGCATGGTGATCGGTAGCTTGTGCTTGCCCAAACCCAGACCTCAGCCGATGGCAGTGGTTGAACCGCTGACGTGATCTGCATGTTCTAGGTTATCTGGCATGGGTTTTCTGGTAGAGTCAGCCCATGCAGATACCAGTGATGGTGTCATCACAATCATAAGCAAAGATGGAGAAAGGTCATGCAGCAAACCTCGCGGCGATGGGTGCAGATTGGCATGTTGAGTATGGCGCTGTCGGTCGGGATGACCGCACAGGCCGATGTGATTGATTGGTTGGGAATTGAGCAGCGTCCTAACCTCGAGGGATTGAAAAAAGTCTATGCGGGTGCTGGCTTGAGCAACGCCTTTATTAATACCTATGCGGAGTCCCCCACGCCTTACGGTAATGTCTATGCCAAAGTTGGCCAATTTTACGATGGCAATGGGTTAGCTGGGCAATTGGGTTGGCGTTATCCATATGCCTATACTGGTGTTGATCGTAATGGTTATTACCTCGGTGGTTTTGTTGGGCACGTCGAGGCGGATAGTTTTGATGGTGACGACTATAATCGTTTGGGTGCTGGCTTAGAGCTTTCTTATATCTGGATGAATGCAGTTCGTGCAGGGTCGGTGAGTATGGCTGTCGCAGCGGGCGAAGAAAAAACCGATAGTCGTGGGACAAAACGCCGTGCTACGCCGATGGTTCTATTTAGTTTTACCTTCGGATTAGGGGTGCTGTAACGAGATACAAGGGATAAGATGAATCGTGTTCAGATGAACCTGCGACATTTATGGGTAGGTCATTTGAATACACTGAGCGCTTCGGGTGTGATAACAGGTGCTGGCATGATTTTCTGGCATTTTTGGGCAATATGAATTTTGGCTGTCCCATTCGGGGAGGCATGAGCGTCACGCGGTGATCTCGCTCTGAGCATATCAGAGCGTATACGACCAACC
>JAYXXU010000070.1:0-1521 GCA_036019135.1 Pseudomonadota bacterium
CAAAAACTGACAATACAAATTGACAACGATCATTGTCTATAGCAAGCTCAAATCAGAACTTGGCTGTGTGATCGGTGGTCATCATGAACGCAACATCTATGAGTAATCTTGCACCTGCGGCAATTGTGGTACGTCGTCAACAGTTTAGCTTTGATACACTCCCACTGTATTACTTTAAAGACAATCCATTGCTGTCGCATTTGCTGACAGCCTTATCACTGACTTTCCCAACGGGTGAGCGTTTTTTTGTACATTCCGTGCGGCAAGTGCGTGATCAGGTGACAGATCCAATTTTGCAACGTGATATTTCGGCTTTTATTGGACAAGAGGCGATGCACAGTCATGCACATGAAGACTTCAATGCTTTTGCTGCGTCTAAAGGCTTAGATGTACAGCCTGTGATTGACTTTGAAAATGAAAAAATTGAGCAAGTCAAACATCATCTTACTGCAAAACAACAGTTGGCTGTCACCTGTGCATTGGAGCATTTTACGGCAATTATTGCCCGTTATGTTCTCGAAAACCCAGATTTCCACAATGGCCTACATCCGCAAGCAGCCAAGCTTTGGCTTTGGCATGCGCTCGAAGAAACCGAGCATAAAGCCGTTGCATTTGACACCTACAAGGCCATTTTTGATGATGAAATCGTGCGAAAACGGGTCATGCGCATCATCACCACCACATTTTTGACACGGATTAGCCAAATCACGCTAACGCTGTTGTTAAAAGATTCGGTTGGCCGTAAACAGTTCCGCCAACATTGGGCAGGATTCAAAGAAATTATCAAGCTGGTACGGACGCTCACACCCGCCTATCGTGATTATTATCATGCTGATTTTCATCCAAACCAGCAAAATACCACCGCCTTGACTGCTTACTGGGCAGCCAATATTGAAGCATGGGCTGGATAGCTCACTGATTCGGCTGAGGTATTGCTGAGTTAATCCGCGAGCGGATCAGTTGCTTTTGCCTGCGCTTCTGCCAGCACAGCCTGATGCAGTAAACGACAGGCATAACGGGCAATTTCTTCGATAGTTTCAGGTGCAAACGCCAAACCATCATTGTACATCCGACACAAACCATGCAACGTCGCCCAACCCACTTGCGCCAGACGCAGTGGATTCACATGACTCGGCAGTTTTCCGCCCTGCTGTAAGCGCAGCATATGCTCACTGATCCGCCGAAAACTTTGTTTGGCTTTACCATGAAACTCACTGTCCTGCGCACCATGCCACATTTGGCGACCAAACATCAGCTCATACAATTCAGGGTTTTCTATCGCAAAGCGCACATAAGCCAACACAAAATCCTCAATCGAAAAGGTGGGTTGGGCTTGCCGTATGACTTGATCCAGTTCGACCTGAAACAGATCCACACTGGCCTCTCCCAGCGCAAACAATAGCTCCTGCTTGTTTTTAAAATGATGATACAACGCGGGCGTTGAGACCCCCACACGCTCAGCCAACTGCCGCAAACTCACTGCTTCCACGCCGACTTCCCGCACCAACGCCAGACCTGACG
>JAYXXU010000071.1:0-4293 GCA_036019135.1 Pseudomonadota bacterium
TGTCTTGGCTACGCTTGAACAAAACATCCAGCAGATTGGGCATATTCAGTTTGCGGACTATCCTAACCGTCATCAACCCAATACAGGACAGATTGATTTTAAATCAATTTTTGGTTACCTCGAACAATCAGCCTATCAGGGTTGGACAGGTGCAGAATATCGACCGCTCGGCAGCACCTGCGACAGCCTGACTTGGCTACAGGAGTTTAAATCCTGAACCTACAACTCAAAAGTGGACTGATCGCACTGATGATTACCATTGCGGCATGGCAGGCTTGGCCAATCATCAATCACCAGTTGAATCCACCTGTCGCACTTGCCCCCATCCCTGCTGGCTCGGTGGTGCTGTACTCTACGGCATGGTGTGGCTACTGTACCAAAACCCGCAACTTCCTCACCGACAATCAAATTCCTTTCGCTGAGCATGATGTCGAAAAATCGCCCGAGGCTTACCGTGAATACCAAGCGCTCGGCGGCAAAGGTGTGCCTGTGGTGCGGGTCAACGATCAGGTCTTACACGGCTATGATCCCAAAGGCATTATCACAGCGTTACGCTAGTTAGCCGTCTCTAGGATTTACGGCGGAAGATTTTTTGGAGTAATTTGCTCGGTGGTCCTGGTGGCAAACGCACCATCACCGTACCAGACAAAATATCATGCAAGGCCAGACTGCGACGATTAAACAACGCAAACAAATAGTTAAACAAGAAGCCTATGATCAAACTAACCAACAGGGCCAGCGGCGTACCATGTACCAAATAGCCCATCAGCGCACAGGAGACAGGTAAAATACAGGCACTCATACAGCGAATCAGCGACAACGGCCAATCCAACAACGCTCCATTCGGCTGAATCACCTTGAGACGCCAAGTCTGCATGCCCAAGGTCTGACCTGTTCGCCGCCAAAACAAGCCATAAAACAGCCATGTCACCAGCACAAATGACGGAAACAACACAAAATAGCGATAAGCTTCTGACAGCTTACCAGCATCGCCTTGTGCGGCAATTTGGGCAGACGTGCCTAGAACAATCAAAATCGTACCGACCACGATGATCAGGGCAGAGACCAACAGACCATCATAAATAAACGCCAAAATCCGCAAAAATGGACTCGCTACGACAGGGCGTGCAGGTTGAGTGTCAGACATAGACAGTGGCACTGATCAAAATAAAGCAGATCGTGGCAGAGGGCATTCAAGGATGCAACCCAACAACGCTGAATTTTAGGCGAAAAAAAAGTCCAACCTGTGGACTTTATTTCGTAATATGGTGCGCCCAGAGAGATTCGAACTCCCGACCTACTGGTTCGTAGCCAGTTGCTCTATCCAGCTGAGCTATGGGCGCTTCATTTGAGTCGCGCATTCTACGGAGGTAGAATACATTCGTCAAGCTTTTTTGATTCAATGTTTAATGTTGCTGTTGCAATCCAAACAACTGATTGAACCAATACTTGGCGGTGAGGGAGGGATTCGAACCCTCGATACAGTTGCCCGTATGCATCCTTAGCAGGGATGTGGTTTCAGCCACTCACCCACCTCACCGCAGCAAGGTGAGCATGGTACAAAATGCTTAACCGATACACAAGCCTTATTCGGCGTTTTTTTCAACACTCAGCATAAAATCTCTAGCTTAGGGTGCGCGCTGAATCACTTCACCACTTTTGATATCAGGCGCGAGCGGCTCTACTACCTCACCAGTCAACGGATCGACAATCGGTGCGCCATGAACGGCGTTTAAGCGGGCTTTTTCGGCATTTTCGCTGACATCACCGACACTCTCATTTAAATCCATTAGTAAGGCATCTGGATCTTCTATCTCAACTTCCTGCTGTAGTGACTGTAAAAACTGCTCTTGCTCACTGACATAGGCCACGCGCTCTTCACCTCGATTTTTGAGCACCAAAAACCAAGCCAACGCACCAACGACCGCAACAGCCGCACACACCATGACTACACGTTTGAAGTCCATGAGACTCACCTCTTTGCATCATCACAGCAGCATTGTCGCTGCCTGATCGTCCATAAAATGATGAGTTCAGTCACATGCAAAGCATAGATCCACCAATTGCATCAATCGCAATCCACCCGTCAGGCACTACTGCTGCGTATCACTTGACCCTTGGTTCAGATCATCAAGCAGGCTATCGGGATCTTGGAGTTCGACTTCTTTGTCAAGCTGATCAACAAACTTCTGATTCTCGCTGACATATTCGGTACGCTCACGCGATTCGGAATTGGACTGACCACAAGCACCAAGCAATACAATGCAAGCACCGTAAAAACTGGCGGCCATCAGTGATCTTGTTTTCATGCGACTTACTCCTTCAGTTCGCAATCACACCTTGTATTGGCGAGATATCCACATCTCTATATTCCGTGTGACAGTTGATGATATGTCAAAACCGATGCAGTTTTCAGCGTATTTCGCGCCAAATACATCGGTATTCGAATATTTTGTCATCGGATGACTCAAACGCTATTGAGCACTACTTCACAACAAAGACCGCAATATCAGCATATTTGTATTATTTTTGCCACTAAAAAAACAAAAACCCCGACCAGCGTCGGCTGAAATCGGGGGTTTTCTTTAATTTTAGTGCGGATAAGAGGACTCAAATCACATTCCTAAGTATCTGTAACAAATAAGATATTCAGTAAATTCGATTTTTTATACCAGCAAATAAACCAACAAAACAAAAAACACCCTAACCTGCTTTGGCTGTGCCTACGCTTAATTTGCTGGCCTAGCGCGATGATGTACCGTCCTTACTAGGTGCTATGGAGGGCTTAAGTCTAGTCAAAGAATAGGCTAGTCGGACAACTAATCGATTATAGCACTCACTTTAATTCGGTATGACCCTTCCCCTTAAAGACCCGCGCCACTTAGCCAAAGCTTCGCCGCTAACAGGAGGGAAGAATCACTCATCAAACCTAATACATGATTGATCAAATATCAACACGCTACCGTCTAAACCTGAACCTAACCGCCTCCAGCCTGATAAACAACAGCTTTGCCAAAAATGTATGCGTCAGGCTGTTCTTATGGTGTAACGCGTGTAACAAGTGTAACGCGACTGATTTTATTCATGTTTATCTGTTACACCGTGATTTTGCAGTGGTGTAACAGGTGTAACGCACAGCCAGAAACTTTGCTTTATATATGTTCTGACCATCAAAATATATGGATTGAAGTTCACAATGTTCACCAAGTTCACGCCTTGGCATCCAAAGACGATGTGCTGGCCATGCGCTCAATGGGTGCGGTTTTGCGTTGGTTGGTCGCGTTTGAAATGCTAGCAAGATTAGCGGGTAATCACCCAAAAACTCGGGAGGTTGAGGCAAGTGATCGCCTTTGACGTTTGAAACGCGGATGGGTGTATCCAGATTTGGAGGTATTTAGTTTTACTCAGTGTGAGTAGAAGGGGTGAGCGAAAAATTTCGCACACCTATTTTTTGCCTTGCTGGGGTGTGTCCACTTTTGGGCATACCTATCTAACTAATGTTTAGTGTGGGATTTTCCCTTATTTGGCATGGGTAGGCTTCCACCAATGATGCAAACTTCCATCCTCATTTTGAGGGTGTACGGTGTTGGCGGTTGGTCAGCCCGTAGAATCTAACTCCTGAATTTGAGGGGTTAGAATTTAACCACCCAAAACAAAACCGCCACGGTGGGGTATATATCCTGACCATCAAAAATTATGGATTGAAGTTCACAATGTTCACCAAGTTCACGCTTTTTCAATCATGGGCGGCTCTTGGTATCACTATCACTTGGCTAGTCAAGTCAAGAACAAGCCGACACTTACAGCACATCCTCTTGGCTCAGTCCGTGTAGCTTTTGATCAAGGGTGAGCAGTTCTAAGCCGTAGCTTTGAGCGGTGGCGAGAATGATTGCGTCGGGTAGCTTCAACTTACGCGCTTTACGGATATTGATTGTCTTGGCCTGTACTGCATCGGTAAGGTTTAAACACGCCATACTGTTGAGCAACAGTTGTAAGGTATGTTCATCGGTCGCACTTAAACTTGGGAAGCTGAGCAGCTCTAAGCGGGTAATCACACTGTAGGCACATTGATTCAGTAAAATCTGTCGGCTTTGAATCATGTCCAGTGTCGCCTTGTTGTGCTGCTGCAAGCCGATGATGAAACAAGTGTCCAGCAAATATTTACCAGTCATTGCGCATGGACTGCTGAATGCTGACGGGGTCTTGCGGGTAACTGGTTGCAGTCGGTAGCGCGTTGATAAAGTCTGCCAGTAACGCCCCTTGCTGGCTATGCTGTTGCGCCACTAACGCCTC
>JAYXXU010000072.1:0-1130 GCA_036019135.1 Pseudomonadota bacterium
TGGCCAACAGCACCAGCACGCCCGATACCGCAACCAGTCCAGCCAATAATCCCAACGCCTGCCCTAACAGAGCCAGTAGCCGCCGAATCTCTGCCAAGATCGCTTCAACATCAATCAACAAAGCCGATGGAAACTCACGAATCAAACTGGGCAATAAGGCGCGCTGCTCAGGAGCAACATAAAAACTGCCCAAATAACTGCCTGCATTCGGATCAAGCGTCTCAGGTGAATAAATAAAGAAAAAATTGGGCTGAAAGCTATTCCAATCCACTGTGCGCAAACTCACAATTTCGGCCTCCACCTCGCCCGCAGGCAAGCTCATCGTCACCTGATCACCTAGCTTCATGCCCAAGCGCTCAGCCACCTCCTGCTCAACAGAAACTTGATTGGGCGCAGTAAATGGCCGTCCAGCCACCACAGTATTGCTATCATGAAACTGGCTACTCATGGTCAGATTCAACTCCCGCTGCGCGGTACGATCTTGCTTAACCTCAGCAGATAGTGGCTCACCGTTGATCTGTACCAGACGCCCTCGCACCATCGGAAACAACAACGTCTCAGGCAACTGCCGTGTGTCTAATGCCTGCTCAAAGGTTGATTTTTGCTCAGGCGGCAACCCATACACAAAATGATTCGGCGTCCCAACTGGTAAACTATCCTGCCAACGATCCAACAGATCCCCCCGTAGCAGCAATACCACGCCGACCAAACCCAGCCCTAAAGACAACGACAATATCCGTAGGCTCGATGCGACAGGCTGCCGAACCAAGCCATCTTGCGCCCAGCCCAACCGTTTAACGGTATATAGGCCAGCAAAAATCAGCCCAAACAAGGCCAACATCAGCAGCGTCAAGCCCCCGAGTAGTGCCAAACTGAGTCCCAACTGCCCCGTCTGAAACACGACAAAGCCAAACAACGACAGCCATGCCAGCAAAGTCAAACGCCAACCCGACCATGACGTTGGCAACAGATCAGTTCGCAGCACCCGCAGCGGCGATACCCGCAATAGATGTAACAGACTCGGCACAGCAAATCCTAATAACATTAATAATGCAGTCACCGCCGCCGTCAACGCTGAACCTGTCAACAATGTACCCAGCATGAATGGCAACTCTAAACCTTCAAATCCT
>JAYXXU010000073.1:0-6021 GCA_036019135.1 Pseudomonadota bacterium
CAGCGAAAACTGACCAAAAATCGACAAGACCAACGGAAGCAACGCCAGCGTCAACAAGCACTGCAACCCAAATAATTGCTTTAATGCCAGCCAAATACGCTGTAACACTGTGCCCGCAGGCTGCTCAGGAGAGCGATGCCGTCCCAACCATAACAACAACCAGACCGCGCCAAACGACAGCCAAAATGCCGCTGACAACACCGCCAAAGGGTCAAACAGCAAAACACCGCTCGCTGCAACCGCCAACACCTGCATGACAGGCCAGCGCTGCCGCCACCATGCCAGCCCTGATACGACCAGTGCCATCCATACTGTCCGCTGGGCGGGCAACTCCCAACCTGCTAACATGGCGTAACCTACCACAGCACACAAAAAAATCGGTATCTGCCAGCGCCGACGCTCCATTCGCAGATATAGCTGTGGCCAAAGATTCAATAACTTACCTAAGCCCGCCGCCAAAATCCCTGCCGCAAGCAATACATGTGGCCCTGAAATCGCCAACAGATGACTAATCCCCACCTGTTGATACAGTGCTTTTTGTTCAGATGAAATCAGCGCCCGATCACCTGTCAGCAGCCCCAGCAAGATGCCTTGATCTGCCGAATTAAACTGCTCAAAGTGCGTGCGCAATTGCAAACGGATACGATCTACTCGATCAAACCAAGACAACGAGACCACATGGGGCAATCGCTCTGCCGACATCAGTGTGGCTTGTGCGCCAATATTGCGCTCCAGTACCAACCAACGCTCCACATCGAATACCCCAATCGACGCCCGCCCGCGTATCGGCTCTAGTTGCACATCAACCTGCCATAGCTCACCCGCCCGCATCATCGGCGGTTCGGCAGGCACGCCTTCAGATGAATCAGTACGCGGCAGATTCACTAACCAACGTGATGGCAACCCTGCCAACGCTGGCGTGGGTTGTACCACTTGCCGCCATTCCTGACCAATCGAATCACTCAACCCCACCACACGCACTGTAGCAGTCAAACTTGTTGGCACACGCAAACGCTCCGCCAACCGCTGCTCGAAGGTCATTTGGCTGTGCCACATCATCCCGAGCAATGCCACAGCGCTGATCAACCAACACACCCCCTGTTGCGTGTCAGCAAATAGCGCTTTTTTTTGGGCAAATCCCCATAAAAACAATAGTGCAGCCAGTAAGATCCCGACCAATCCAGCTGACCATTGAATCCCCCAATGCATCAATGGAATTGATAACAATGCACCACAAATGACACTACAGCAGAATAAATACATGCAAAATTAGTCCGTTTTTATCGACAAGCTGGCTATACTTGCTGCGCCTTGTGCTTGTAACACAAGTAGGACAGTCTGAACAGCATGGAACTTTAGTGAACAATTTGGATGCCTAAACACCTTTTACGTCGCTATCTGCCTACACCCGAAAAGGTCGCCAGTATCCGTGGGCTAGGCAAATTACGCCCCTATCTGTCCGATCCGAATCTCTGGCATCTGAACCGCCGCTCCGTCTCTGGCGCGATGTATTGGGGGCTGTTTTGCGCTTTTTTGCCGATTCCAATGCAGATCATTCCTGTCACCATTGGTGCAATTTTATTTCGCGTCAATTTACCCTTGTCGATTGTATTGGTTTGGATTACCAACCCCCTGACCATTCTGCCGATTCTGTATTCGGCTTATTGGGTTGGTGCATGGGTGATGGATGTCCCCATGCTAGAAATGCGACAAATCAGCATGTTGTTTGGCCAACTGATCCGCTGGGTACTACAACAAGGCCCCAACCCCTTTATTAGCGACGCCAATGCTTTGATTATCTGGCCACTTTTGTTAGGTCTATTGATTGAAGCCATCGTCGCCAGCATCGTTGGGGGTACAGTAACCCGTATACTGTGGCGTTGGTATGTAGTGCATCATTGGCAAAAGCGCAAACAGCGCGACCAACCCACCTCCCCTGATTCTACGCCCTGATCGCACAACAGACCCCATGTGGGATCTGTTGATTCAAAACAAAGCACATGCCCAACAAAATCAGCTAGTCCAACCAGCGGCCATCTTGCATATGTAAGCAACGACTAGCCGACTGAGCCAGTCCTTCATCATGAGTTACGACCAGCAGCGCCATACCCAACGACTGACGCAAATCCGCCAATACTGCCAACACATCTGCCGCTGTTCGCCGATCCAAATTACCTGTCGGTTCATCTGCCAACACCACCGCAGGATGTGATACCAACGAACGGGCAATTGCCACCCGCTGACGCTCCCCACCAGATAACTCACCAGGCTTGTGGGTTAAACGATGCCCCAAACCCACCTGCTCCAGCAAGCTCGTTGCCCGCTGACGCGCCTCATCGACACTGACACCGCGCCGCAACAATAGTGGCATACTGACGTTTTCGACCGCATCAAACTCAGGCAACAGATGGTGAAACTGATACACAAACCCCAAATGCTGATTGCGCAAATCGCCACGCTGGGTCTCGCCCAACTGACTCAGCGGTTGCCCCATCAGTGTCACCTCACCTGATGTCGGTAGGTCCAGCCCACCTAATAAATGCAGCAAAGTGCTTTTGCCTGAGCCACTCGCCCCGACAATCGAGACAAACTCACCTGCCGTAACCGATAAATTCAGACCATGCAAAACCGTCACATTGTGCCGACCATCATCAAAAGTCTTGGTCAAGCTAAGCGCGGATAACACAGACTTTGCAGATAAATTACTCATAACGAAGCGCCTCCGCAGGTTGCACCTTGGCGGCACGAATCGCAGGATAAATCGTCGCCAAAAAACTGAGTGTCAACGAAATCCCAGCCACATACACCACGTCTGACCAGCGCAACTGCGATGGCAAATAATTAATAAAATAAGCATCCATCAGATGCAAGCCAAACATACCTGACACAAAGCCAAACACATCACTGATGGTCAACGCAAACAACACCCCTAACGCCGTACCAACGAATGTGCCAATCGCACCAATAATTACACCTTGTACCATAAACACCCGTGTAATCGTGGCAGGAGACGCACCTAACGTCCGCAAAATCGCAATATCAGATTTTTTATCGGTCACTACCATGACCAAGCTGGATACAATATTAAACGCCGCCACCAACACAATAAAAAACAATAGCAACGACACAATCATTTTTTCCATTTGGATTGCCGCAAATAAATTGCCATGAGTCTGTGTCCAATCACTTGGGTACACATTCGGCAACTGTTGTGCTAAATCCCGCGAGACTTGCGGTGCAGCAAAAATATCATCCAACTTCATCCGTACCCCTTGCGCACCATCAGGCAAGCGCAACAGGCGAGAAGCATCATTGAGATGAATATAACCAATCATGCCATCCACATCTGAGCCAATATTAAACGTACCCACCAAAGTAAACCGCTTAAAGCGTGGAATCACCCCCGCAGGCGATGGGGATGCTTCTGGCAAAACCAATGTCACCTTCTCACCAATGCGCAGCCCCAAACCATCGGTCAGTGACTGACCCAGCACAATCCCAAACTCACCTGACTTGAGCGCATCTAATGTACCTTCACTCATATGATTCTGGACAATCGACACTTTGGTTTCGAGCGCAGGCTCAATCCCACTAATCACTACACCCGACACTTGGCCTTGTGCTGTGATCATGCCTTGGATCTGAGTAAAAGGCGCAGCCGCCATCACTTTGGGGTGCTTCTCCACTTCACTCACCAAATTTTGCCAATCTGGTATGATTTCTCCCGATGCAACTGTCGCTTGCGGTATCATGCCGAGAATGCGATTCTTCAGTTCGCGATCGAAGCCGTTCATGACGGACAATACCGTGATCAGAACCGCCACGCCGAGCATCAGCCCGATCATAGAGACGAGCGCGATGAACGAGATAAAATGATTACTGCGCTGGGCGCGGGTATAGCGCAACCCGATAAACAGCGCGATCGGTTTAAACATACGGTCAACCCGAGGAATTAAAATGGAAAACCAACAGCAGGACGCGAATTATAGCGAACGCCGTCTCCTGTCACGTATCAATGCTTCATTACGCATCAACTATCAACTGATCAGTCGTAATGAAGCCCTTAAAGACCCCTATGAACCGGGATTTGTCTTACCACGCTACTTTTTGCTGCTGGCCGAGCTGGATCAGATCGACAGCGTTAATCAGCAACTGGCACAGGCACTCAGCAATGAAAGCCCCACGATTGCCCGAGCACTGCAACTCATGAACCAGAAACTCGACCTGATCACGGGTGCATTCTACGATGCGATGGTCGAGTCGATGTTACCGAGTCCAGCCCGCGTCAATATTTCAGAAAGCGGTTTATCGTTCTATGCTCGTGAGCGCATCCCACCAGGCTCGCATCTGCATTTGTCGCTCAGCCATCCAGACAATGCGTTCCATTTGGCGGCAACAGCACGCGTTGTCTACTCTGAGGACGAAGACCTCGAAGGCTTCCGTACGGGCGCGTACTTTATCAGCTTGCACCCGAATGACCGCGCCAAGCTGGCCGACAGCATCAACCGCAAGCTGGCAGAAGAAGCCACCATGCAAGGCTATCAGCGCAATGATCAGTTTTCGGACTAAATCATTGCGCAATCAAACACCTTACCGACATCTCTCCTACCGCATGCGGCGTGCCTACCCTAACGGAAGCCACGCCGCAGGTGTGTAACGATTTTTTGTAAAAAACCCAAAAAACGTGGAAAAGTCTGCTGTATTTCACGTCCAAAATACAATGACATCCCGCATAACACCACCAGCAGTCCCATCACGGTATGCGCCCCTAAACGCTCATGATTAAATAGCACCCCCCAACACAATGCCAGAACAGGGGTTAAAATCGTGGTCAGCGCGACGGGTGTTGGACCAATCCGCTCAACCAAATCAAAATAACATAACATTGCAACAACTGACGCTAAAACAATCGTATACAGCACCGCTAACATCGTACTGAGACTGGGGAGCTGTGTCGGCATCTCCGCCATAAAAAACGGTAATAGCAACACAAAACCCGCCGCAGACATCGCCAGAGAGCCTGTGGTTTGTACCATCGGATGCAATCCTGCATTTTCGTGTAACAGCCAAAAAATCGACAACACATAGCACGCCATGCCAGCCGTGGTGTACAACACACCGAGCAGGCTCACCGTCTGTGTATGACTTGGCCAAATCCCAATCGCTAACGCCATGCCAAACAAGCCACACAACATTCCCAGCCACTGGATCCATACCAAGCGCTGTGTCTTAAAGACCGCATGGCCTAATACCCCCGTCAAGAGCGGCGACAATCCAAAAATCATCGCCACCATGACCGATGGCAAATGCATCGCCCCCAGATAACACAACAACATCGCGCCAAATAGACCCAATGATCCTGCCAAATAGCTTCTGAGCGCGCGCACATCCCAACGCAACCGTAGCCCCAAACTACGCAGCACCAACCACGCCAACGGCACAGCGCAGCAGAATCGAAAACTCAACGCCCAGACAGGATGCAGTTCACGCACACTCCAAACCACAGCCAGTGGGGTCATCGACCAGATCAAGACCAACGCTATAAAACGGGTACTCACGGCGTGCAACACACTTGACCCAGTGTTGATCGGCATAGTGATATTTTGAGACTGCTGCTCGCTACTCATTGGATTTTCTCAATCATTTGGCAATAAAAAAGGCCGCTGTATCAGCGGCCTTGGGAGTTGGCGTTATCAAAATTACAATTGATTCAATCGCCGTTCTCGCAAGCCGCCACACTGCATACGCAGCACAACGCGCCATGCAGCCAAACAGCGCACGACAGGTTTATTCGGGGCGAAAACAGCATAAATCTTGACCATGTCGCGATCATGATCAAAATCAAACTCGGGGTCAAGCGACATGCACAAGGAATTTTAAAAAAAGCGGATATGCATTAGACCTCTTGCGAAAATCATTTTTTGATCTGCATCCAGTTTAAAAGGCCAGCTATTAGATTCATTCGTAAACCATACCGCCGTCTTCTATTTCGATAACGCTCTGAGACGATCTTAAACCGCT
>JAYXXU010000074.1:0-7785 GCA_036019135.1 Pseudomonadota bacterium
TCATCCCCATCTCCACCATACAGTTGATCAGTACCGATACCACCATAAAGCAAGTCATCTTGCATGCCACCCTCTAGCATGTCCATGCCAGAGTCACCGTACAGAATATCGTCACCACCATCTCCAGCAAGATAATCTGCACCCGTTCCGCCATGCAACTGATCATGCCCCTCCCCGCCAAACAACAGATCAATACCCGATGCACCGAGCAAGACATCATCACCATCGTCGCCATACAGAGTATCGTCACCCGAACCACCCAACAGGCTATCTTGTCCATCACCACCATAGATCACATCGTCGCCCGCTCCGCCATACAATGAGTCATGCCCCTCACCACCCAATAGCACATCATCTCCATCACCCCCATACAGGCTGTCATCACCACGGTGACCAAATAATTTGTTATTGCCTTCATTGCCAAAAATTTGGTTATCACTTGCGTTACCATCCCCCTGTAACGCTTGACTTCCCAATAACACCAAGTCCTCTACGTTGTCAGGCAAGATGAAACTGACGCTCGCCTGAACCGTATCCCAGCCACCATCAAGGCTACTCGGAATACCGGTTAACTGTTTAATAAACACATCTGAAAAACCATTGGTGTCTCCCTGTACTAAATTATTCGCGGGGCTTGCAAAAACAATTGATAGTCCATCGGGGGAGAATTGCGGTGCATACCCATCACTGGTGGCATTGCCCATTTCTCCTTGGTCATTCGCGCTAATATTGACCAATGCTCCAGTCACCAAGTCTTTGAGATAGACTTGACGAACCTGTGGCTCATCCGCTGTTGTCATGATTGGGATCGCAATAAAAGCAACCTGCGAACCATCAGGTGAAAATGTGGGTGATTCACTAAATTGGGCAAATGGCTGCCCATCCTGATCCAAATTAATCTGAATCAATTCGCCCGTGATTAGATGTTTGGCAAATAAGCCTTCAGTTGCTGGTACACCATCAACTAAACTGGAGATTCGACCAGAAAATGCCAGCCAATCCCCATCAGGCGAAAAGGTCACGCCAGCCAGTCAGCAGGGAAAACTCAGCATCAAACCCCATCTGCTGTGCTGCTTCAGATATGTCAATACACTCAATCGCCCCAGTATTTAGATTTTTAATGAATATATCTAGCGCATGATTTAGATCATCCTCCACCAAATTAGTGGCCGTACTCACAAACGCCAATCGACTGCCATCAGGCGAAAAAGCAATATGTGTAGCAGAAGCATCTTCATCAGCCTGATGTCCTTGTGCATTGGTATTGACTCTAGGGCGTGTTGACGTTTCAAATTATTGATTGCAAATTGGAGGCAGACTCGGAGAATTAAAGCTCTCACACAACAACCCACCGAGTCCACCATGCCGCGCTTTATGCTGAATGATCAACACTGGGCAAAGTTGAAACCTATATTCGTTCAACAGGCTATTTATGACAAGCCCAATTTACGGCTCACTGTGGAGGCCATGCTCTACAGAATGCGGGTAGGATGCCCATGGCGTGACTTGCCACCTGAATTTGGTCGTTGGAATAGCCTCTATAAACGATATAACGACTGGTCTGAAAAAGGTGTTTTTCAGCGTGTATTCAGTCTTTTATCCCACGACTCTGATACAGAGTGGATCTTCATTGATGGTAGCTACGTCAAAGCACATCAACATAGCGCAGGTGCTGCTACTTCTCATCAAGAGGCTGTGGGTTTAAGTCGTGGTGGTAAAACCAGTAAAATCCATCTTGCAGTGGATGCATATGGATTGCCTGTTGCGTTTAAAGTGACGGGCGGTGAAGTGCATGATGTCAAGGCTGCACCCGATTTGCTGACGCAGGTATCGATTGGCGAAATGCTGATTGCTGACACAGGTTATGACAGCCAGTCGATTCGAGATCGTGTCGGGCTAAGTGGTAAAAAGGCCGTTATTCGGCGTCGAAAGAACTCTAAGGTTGGCAATGCCGAGTTAGATAAGTACATGTATAGTCTGAGACATTTAGTTGAGAACATGTTTGCACGGCTGAAACACTTTAGAGCAATTGCCACGAGATACGATAAATTGAAACGCAATTTCGTCAGTCTGGTGGCATTAGCCTGTGCTTTCATCTGGTTGCCAATGTGAAATGTCAACAGACCCTAGTCAATGTATTCGTCATTAAATCTTTAACAAAAATATCAATCGAGCCATTGGTATCGTCCTCAACTAAATTACTGGCCAAACTCGCAAATGCAATCTTGCTACCATCAGCAGAAATCACTGGGCTAAAACTCACGTCGTCAGCTTTGCCGCCCAAACCATCGGAACTTACCCGCGTCACCTGTCCAGTTTGCATGTTTTTGACAAATACATCTGGCTCATTGATGGCATTCTGGACGCCATCTGCAACCAAGTTGGTAGAGGTGCTCAAAAACGCCATGGTCTGACCATCGGCTGACATTGAAAAAGCACTGACCCCACGATTGGCCTGTTGACCAAGGCTAGTGGTACTCAGCCGAGTCACATCGCCTGTGGCTATATTTTTAATAAAAACATCACGACTAGCATTACTATCAAATATCACTAAATTTTCAGCACGACTTAAAAACACTACTGACTGACCATCTTGTGTAAAATATGGTGCAAAGCTACCACCTCGGGCAGGTGCTCGGGCAGTATTTTGGCTCGCTAGCGTCACATCGCCCATCTCTGGATTAAACGTCGTATATGCTTCAACGACAGTCACATGATCATGCTGAACAACATATACATCATTGCCCAGACTACCAATTAACACATCATTTTCTGCCGTACTGACCAAGAGGTCATCACCATCTGTTCCGATAATTGTGCTCATACCAAACTCCTTCTTGCTGATTGATTACAGACTACCCCAGCGCTTTAAGCTACCACTTTTCTTATACATATCAGCAAAGGGCTTGGTGTTTTTTAGGCAAAATTAGCCCACAAAAAAGGCCACTTGAGGCTACTCAAATGGCCTTTTTCAATACTCTCACGCAGCGCTTAAATCAAGCCCCTGTATTTAACTGCTGCTTCACCATCAAGCGTGCTAAATGCCGTTCACCGTTGGTGGATAGCTCCCATAAAATCCGATGCCGATCATCCCGACCAATCGGCACAATCCATGCATTATTTTTAAACTGCGTTTTGATCATATGTAAGGCACGAATATTGACTTGACTGCGTGCAACCGCATGCGCACGCGGCATGACCTCTCGCACATCCGCCAACGCCGTTTGATTTAAATACTCATTGATAATGCGAGCAAAACTGTCTTCAGGCATCGCAGGGCTAAAGCCTGGTCCAATCACCACCAACAGATCATTCCACGTCATATGGCGTTGCGGACGCAGCTCACGAAAATTCCCGTCCTGATAGGCATGCACCTTGTAATCAAACACAAACTCTTCATCGCCTTGCACTTGTGGCAACTCTGGAATCCGATGATCTTGTGGGCGACGCACAGGATTACTTTCAAGCTGAATGAGCTTTTGGCGTAGCTGCTCATTTTCCTCTTGTAACTGTTGCACTTGCTGCTGATTCGGTCGCACCCAGCCTTGTGCAGGATAGCGATTGAGCAACTGCGGCATGGTGTGGCGTAGCGCCATCTCTAGATCACGGGTATCACGGAATGTCATAACCATATCGCGTTCGCGCTGCAACTGCCGCCGAAAATCTAAGAACTTAATCCGTCCCTCTTGCGAGCTATCTTGGTATTGCTCAGAACGGTTTTCGGGCGCTTCATACATCAGCACTAAAATCGGTTTTTGTTTGGTGACTGCATAAATATACTCAAGGTGCATATAACTCACACCCGATGCGGACAGCTCACCATAGCGACTGCCGAGCATCAATACAAAATAATCGCAGTCATCGATTTGGCGACGCGCAAAAGCCGTAGTCAGCGGCGTGCGCTGCTCTAAGCCCCAAGAAAAAAAACCTTGACTGACTAATGTTTGAGATAAGACAACACGTTCGGCATGCATATCCGCTTCAGTTGTACTTATAAAGACGTGATACCGCTTGTCAATCATGACTATTTCTCTCGTAATGTATTCAATCGAACCTGCGCTTGAATACCTGCCGTCTGAGCTTCCTTGTCACAGCTCAATCAGTGTACAAGTCATTGTCTGACGCTGCAACACGTAGATTTTGGCGGTGTCATTGGCCTATTCATGTGCCACTGGCATCCACTCAAACGGTAAATCAATTAATTGGGTGACAATCGGCGCAGCACGTTGCGGGTCACCTGAGACAGCATATTGATAGCGCACGCTTTGTCGTCCAAATGGACATAACAATCCATGATCAATCAACACTCGGGCGGTTTGACGTGCCACCGCTGCACCAGAATCCACCAACACCATCTGCCCACCAACAGCTCGCAGGATGGCCTCCCGCAAAAACGGATAGTGGGTACAACCCAAAACCAATTGATCCGCACCCGCTGCACATAGCGGTTGCAAAACCCGACGCAGCTCATTCTCGCATTCTGGCGAATCTTGCAAGTTTTGCTCGACAAAAGGCACCAATTCGGCGCTTACCGCCGTCAACACCTGCACACGCGCTGGAATCGCGATCTGCTCAATCACGTCTTTGAGTAGTGTCCCGCGTAGAGTACCAGCAGTCGCAAGTACCGCCACCACACCTGTTTGGGTCGCAGCCACCGCAGGTTTAACCGCAGGGACTAATCCAATAATCGGCAATCGCGCGCCATAATGCTGTCGTAAAGACGTTAAACTAAACGCAGATGCTGTATTGCAGGCCACCACCACTGCCTTACAGCCTGCGTCGTACAACCATGCCACCGCCTGTGCAGTCAGTGCGCGAATTTCTTCATCGCTTCGCCCACCATAGGGAACATGTGCCGTGTCCGCAAAATAAATCAGTGACTCTCGCGGCAAATGCGCATGCAACTGCCGTACAACCGACAGCCCGCCCATGCCTGAGTCAAAAACACCAACGGGGGCATCTATATGTCGTTTCAATCGTGTTCATCCCTATTTTGCGCATTCATCCTTATTCAGCCGTATGGCTCAGCTCAAACACCTGCCCACCGCTGTATAGGCGCATGATTGGCTGTCCTGCTTGCTCCAATAGATCTGCCATGTTTAATAAGTGATAAAATGCATTGCGATGAATCAATGCCTCTAGATTACGCCGTATCAGAATATAAGGCCGCATTTCGCCTTGGTACGCACGCATAAAGATTGGATGCTCCGCATCGGCAAACACTGTATCGCCTGTCTTGGTCTGACACTGAATCCATGTTTGTCCGTCTGCTTCGATCTGCTCCACTTGCGTCACCAGCAATGGTACATCCTCGACTTGAATGCCAATTTTTTCGACAGGCGTCTTTAAAAAATATCGGTCATCCTCTCGCCACAGCACAGTGGCAAACAAATCCACCAGTTTTTGGCGGGTCATGCGGATACCCTCATGCCACCATTCGCCATTGGCAGCAATCCGTAAATCCATTTCACCACAATAACTTGGATTCCACTTATCGAGTGGCGGCAATGCTCGTGTTCGTGCCTGATCGGCCTGTGCCAAAATCTGACTCAGCCCTGTTGGCATCCCCTGAATCGTGTTTTTTTCGTCTTGACCTTGTGACATCGCGCAAATCCTGTCTGACAATTAAATTAAACCTGCAAGCCGATTGGCGTAAATTCAGCATTAATTCTATACTACGCCACGTTTTGCGCGTATCTGCATTATGCAACGCTATGGCCGCGCCTTGTCTGTCGTTTGTAGCAGCGGGTTGCCACCTTAAAGAATGAGGAGTCCTTATGGAACACATCGAACGCGAAGCGATGGAATTTGATGTCGTCATTGTTGGCGGCGGCCCATCGGGCTTGTCTGCTGCGATTCGTCTACGCCAACTGGCTATCCAGAACAACATGCCAGATTTTTCAGTTTGTCTGGTCGAAAAAGGCTCTGAAGTCGGTGCGCACATCCTGTCTGGTGCCGTGATTGAACCTCGCGCCTTAGACGAACTTTTTCCAGACTGGAAAGAACAAGGCGCGCCCCTGAACGTACCCGCCAAAGAAGACCGCGTGTACATGCTGACCTCAGCAACCAAAGGCATCAAAATGCCAGACTTCCTCGTGCCCAAGCTGATGCACAACGAAGGCAACTATATTGTCAGTCTCGGCAATGTGGTGCGTTGGCTGAATACCAAAGCTGAAGAGCTAGAAGTCACCGTATTCCCTGGTTTTGCCGCAGATGACGTGCTGTACCACGAAGATGGCTCAGTCAAGGGCATCGTGACTGGCGATATGGGTGTTGCGCGCGATGGTAGCCACAAGCATAGCTTTGCTGCGGGCTATGAACTGCATGCCAAATACACAATTTTTGCTGAAGGCTGTCGCGGTCATTTGGGCAAGCGCCTGATGAGCCGCTTTGACCTGAACAAAGACGCTGATCCACAGCACTATGGGATTGGCATCAAGGAATTGTGGGAAATCGACCCTGCCAAGCACGAAGAAGGTCTGGTCTTGCATGGCTCAGGCTGGCCGTTGACCGAAACAGGCTCAACAGGTGGCTGGTGGCTCTATCATGCCGAAAACAACCAAGTCACCTTGGGCATGATCGTTGATCTCTCCTACAAAAACCCGTACATGTCACCATTTGATGAGATGCAGCGCTGGAAGCATCATCCCGTCATCAAACAATATCTAGAAGGTGGCAAACGTCTGTCTTACGGCGCGCGTGCTGTGGTCAAAGGCGGCATTAATGCCCTGCCTAAACTGACCTTTCCGGGTGGCTGCTTGGTGGGTGACGATGCAGGCTTCCTGAATTTTGCCAAAATCAAAGGCACACATACCGCCATGAAATCTGGCATGTTATGTGCTGAAGCGGTATTTGATGCGATTAAGGCGGGTCGCTCAGGCGATGAAGTCACTGAATACACCGACAAGTTTAAAAACTCATGGCTGTTCGAGGAGTTACATGCTTCGCGTAGCTTTGGTGCTGCGATGCACCGTATGGGCACAGTCATGGGCGGTGGTTTCAACTGGGTCGATCAAAACCTGTTGGGCAATAAAATGCCACTGACCATCCGTGATACCACCCCAGACTACAAAGCCTTGGATCTGGCGGCGCAATCCTTTAAGCCAACTTATCCTAAAGCAGATGGTAAAATTAGCTTTGATAAGCTGTCTTCGGTGTTTATCTCTAACACCAACCACGAAGAAGACCAGCCTGTTCACCTAAAGCTGCGGGATGCCTCCGTCCCAATTCAGAAAAACCTTCCGCTATATGCTGAGCCAGCTCAGCGTTATTGCCCAGCAGGGGTATATGAAGTGATTTCTGACGCAGAAGGCGCACGCTTCCAGATCAACGCCCAAAACTGTGTGCATTGTAAAACCTGTGATATCAAAGACCCTGCCCAAAACATCAACTGGGTCGCACCAGAAGGTGGCGGCGGTCCTAACTACCCGAACATGTAATCACTGCGTGTGATGATCTAAAAAAGCAGCTTCGGCTGCTTTTTTGGCCTATGCCCGTACAACATAAAAAAGACCGCAACTGCGGTCTTTTGGCATCAATTGTTTAATAATCGTAGCTGGCACTCAAACCCACTACCCAAGGATTGACTTTAAGCGTGCCGACATCGACACCATCTGCCTTCAAATCACTTTCGATATTGATATAGCGCAGGTCGAATGCCACGCCAAACGGGCTGTCTGGAAACTTATAGTTTGCGCCAATCAATCCTGCCACCCCAAAGCTGTCGTCGCCTTTGAGGTTCACGCCTGCCATTTTTTCATCATAGACCAAGGTGTAATTTAACCC
>JAYXXU010000075.1:0-2073 GCA_036019135.1 Pseudomonadota bacterium
GTGAACTGCTCGGCCGTACGAGAGCGAGCTGCTGGATGTCCGCCCATCACTAGCCAGGTAAGTTTGTCGACTCCAGACGTGGGGCTTTTATATGCATAGTACGCTTCTGATATTGCTTCTTGTGTATACAAGAACAGCATGGAAGCAAAAACAAAGAATTGACGATAATTGCGCTGACTTAGTACTCGAAGACGACTGTACTTGCACAGGATCGCTGTTGAAGTGAATTCCTGGGCTTCCAATTGACAACATTCTCCACTATGGGACCATGGTGATGATTCAATGGCAGTGATCTTCGATATATTCGCAGCGTTGGCTGCCGAGCTGATGAGTCTTGGATCCTGTTCTGGTCTGAATGGCAGGCGGTTGCTTTTGTTTCGATTGTTCCGCGCGTACGCGCGCACGAGTGAACAAATTTGCCACCACCTCGCGTAGGGAATGGTGTATTAGAACCTGCGGCCCGCGGCCCCGTAGGACGATGCCTTGTCCATCGGGCCACGGGGCCAACATCGAACAGGTGGGGCATATATATATATATATATATACATACACAATAATGCGATTTGCGCATATTCACAATTAACCCGTACACACTGCAAAATGGCAGAATTGGGGGTTGACAATGTGCCAAAACGCCAAATTGTGCAATTTCCCACTCAGCGCGTACCGCGCGTGGGCCTCAGGGCCCAAGCCAGGTGTGCATTTGCACGCCTTGCGCACGCATGAAGATGCTACACGTGCTGGGATCTCTTCGGAATATATGCCCCACATGCCAATTGCGCTCATGGCCGGTGTATTTCACATTTGGGATTTTGGCTCGAAGTCCCTACGGGGCCAATGGTCGGAAGATATTGGAGGTCAAGTTCCACGTTTTAACGAGGCTAATGTTTGGGAATTGAACCTGAACCGTCTCATTGCCACATCTGGGCCCATATCGCTTTCATTTCAGATGTGTGAACTCATTTTCGCTTCTGCGGGCTGCGCGCTCTGCGCTGCTTCAGTTTCCAAAGAATTCATTTCAATTTCGTGGACCGCACGACCCTTAAACCCTGCACTGTTTTCATTCTGTGCGTGGACTATATACACACAAGCCGCTATTGGGGGCAACCCCTCAAAAATTCAAGAATTCACATTGATGCGTCCCATTCACGGCAACCTTTAGTAAAAGGCGACAGATTGGTGCGTTATGAGGTGAACGCTGTGATAGTTGCCAAAATCTGACAGGCTCGATGATCGTAGATAGAATTTGCATTTTTTTTGTGAATACAGAATGCGTACTGGGATTATAGGGCCCTTGTGACGCGATTGATATAGTGTTGGGCCGAAGCCCTGGCAAAAATTGCAAGAATGATCTTGACGATCAAGCTTGACTGGAATTGGAGTAGTTTTCAACTAGCAAACAGCGCATCTCCGCTAAGCGTCACTGATAGCGCTATTGCCCCTTCCGCAAGGATAAAATACCCAGGGTGGGCGGCAATTATATTGCGTGCGATTTTTTCACTACAGCAAGAAATATGTCAAAAACTTCCGCCCACCGTGGTCTTGCGAATTTCGGAGACAAGTCACCAAATTTTGTTCCCGCAGACGGGTGCGCAACTGCCAGCGAGATGCAATGCCGACGCTCCGCAATGCGAGCCAAAGGCGTGCCACTGGCATCACTCCCCGCCCAAAAATGCACGTGACAAGCAAGCCTCCAGTTGGAGGCATACCAGTTGTCACACTGATAACAACAGATACTACACTTGATCATAGCCAAAAGGCCGAGAAGGTATGATTGACAATATACCGCCGCTAAGCCGTTCAAGCAACATATAAAATTTGTAGTCTTGTTCTGGCAAATGGCATTGGCCGCCACATGTACTGTAAAGGGAAATCGGGCAGCACATGTAGCTGAAACAATATATTTTGCGCCCTGGCTTGTGTTGTGCTGGCACCCGCAAATGGGAACAGGACTGGAATTGCACTGTTGGCTTCGCGTCGCCTTACGGTGAGCGCTGCGTGCCGAAATATGTAATGTGAATCAGAATAAAAGCTTGCATTTTCAGTTTTTGAAATCCTTGGCGGGCCCATTCT
>JAYXXU010000076.1:0-23466 GCA_036019135.1 Pseudomonadota bacterium
AGTACCAATCCGCTAGAGTCGATTCGGATGTTGGTATCGATGGGACTAGGCTGGTCGGCTTTACCACAGACGTTGATGAACGCAGATTTGCATATCCTGACCATCAGCGATGCGGGCAGCTTGCAGCGGCGCTTGGGCTTGGTATGGCATCCTGACCGTACCCGTTCGAGCGCCGCTCAGGCGTTGGTCGATTGGGTCAATACCCCCAGTGAAGCCATACGGCTCGATTGATTATATTTTAAACTTTTTCTTTAGACTGTCGAACAAGATGTTCATGGACTCGCAGCATAGGTCTCTAAACTGTGGCCGAGTCGTCCTTTTTGTAAGCCAAAGACGACAAAACCTGTCATCATACTGCCGCGTTGGAGTACCAGTCTCATGTCTGATTCACTGCTTCGTTCTGCCACATCATCATCCGATACTGCACCCACAGCATCTGATCTACCCAGTCCAGCGCCACGTGCTGTCCGTATTGGGTTCATCCTTGCCGCCGTATTGGGAACTGTTGCCTTTGCAGCCCTGTTTTTGGTGATTCTAACCAAACTACCTGGTGCATTCTGAGCTAGCTCTGCGCCTTGGCGACCTGACTGTCGTCGCCAAAGCAGCCTCTTTTCGTGGATCAAACACGCTTCTTTTAGACAGGCTCTTTGCGCTGAATCGACCAATCCTCTACTGGCCAATGGTGCGCCAATGCATGAGCATGCAAACGTGCGTCTGGATTGACAGCAACGGGATGATCTACCGCATTAAGCAATGGCAAATCATTGAAGGAGTCTGAGTACGCCCAGCTTTCTGTCAGCGCTCGGCCTGCTAGCCAACGCTCCAAATGGTGCAGTTTGCCAATCTGAAAACAAGGCTCTCCAACTAACTTGCCCGTGTAACGCCCTTGCTGCATCTCAGGCTGACTGGCCAATAAATGCTCGACCCCAAAGGCGGCAGCGATTGGGGCAGTGACAAACGCATTGGTTGCGGTAATGATCACAATCTCATGTCCAGCAGCACGGTGACGCGCAATCGCAGCGCGCCCCAAAGGACGTAGAGCAGGTTCAATTACCTGATGCATAAACTGCTGATGCAAATCTGCCAAGTCAGCTACATCATGCTGACTCAAAAACTCAAATACAAACTCATTGTAGGCGACCGCATCTAACGTACCTGCTTTATAGTCCTCATAGAATTGATCATTACGCCGCCGATGTGCCGCCACATCAACCAACGCTTGGGCAATCAAAAACTCGCCCCACGCATGATCTGAATCCAGATTTAGCAAGGTATGATCCAGATCAAATAAGGCCAACTGCATACCGCACTCCACATCGCCACAGGTTAAACATAAAAAAACGTAAAACTTACGTCGCCAAGCGGCATAAATTCGTTAAGATCATACCAAATTTCATGTCTTTTCCTGTGGCTTGCCAAAAATTTGCTGTTTTGCAGCAAACAAAAAGCCATCGTGAAGCATGACCACGCTTTAAGGTAGCCAAAATGATCGATTCAGAAGGTTTCCGACCGAATGTCGGAATCATTTTGGCCAATGCACATGGGCAAGTTCTTTGGGCAAAACGCATTGGACACAATGCATGGCAGTTTCCGCAGGGTGGTATCCAAGATGGAGAAACACCCGAGCAGGCCTTGTATCGTGAACTCCGTGAGGAGGTTGGGTTAGCACCAGAGCATGTTCGGATCTTGGCTCAAACACGAGGTTGGCTGCGCTATCGTCTGCCGCATCGGTATATCCGCCAAGCCAATACGCCTGTCTGCATTGGTCAAAAGCAAAAATGGTTTTTGTTGCAGCTCACTGCCTCCGCTAATGAAATTCGGCTCGACACCACATCACCTGCCGAGTTCGATCATTGGATATGGGTGAGTTACTGGTATCCGCTAGGACAGGTGGTCTCTTTTAAGCGAGAAGTGTATCGCAAAGCCTTGCTGGAGCTGGCCGCACGCCTACCGATGAGCCAGCGTTAAACCATCATTTCATGACACCCTGAGAGGGGTGTACAACGATAGGGATATAAATCCATTATGCCGAGCATCAACATGCAGCTTGAAACTCTCCGTCGGATCGTCCAAGAAGTCGACGCGGCACTGACGCTGCATGATGCGCTTGAGCTGATGGTGGATCTGGTCGCTGAAGCGATGCAAGCCGATGTTTGCTCTGTGTATCTGTTGGATGAACGCAACCAACGCTATGTCTTGATGGCCTCCAAAGGACTCAATGCCGATTCCGTTGGTGAGGTATCGCTCAGCACAGGCGAAGGCTTGGTCGGTCTAGTTGGCCAACGTGAAGAAATTATCAACCTTGATAATGCATCTTCACATCCCCGCTTCCGCTATCTGCCCGAAACTGGTGAAGAACGCTACAACGCATTTTTGGGCATTCCAATCATGTATCGCCGTAAGGTGATGGGTGTGATGGTGGTACAGCACCATGAGGCTAAGGCGTTTTCTGAGGCGGCAGAATCATTCTTGGTGACGTTATGCGCCCAGTTATCGGGTGCGATTGCGCATGCACATGCTGTCGGTCAAGTCGATGTCTTCCGCAAGGCTGCTGCCAGCCCGACCAGCGCCAAGATTTTTCAAGGGGTTGCAGGCGCTGGCGGAATTGCGATTGGGCGCGCGGTGGTGTTGTATCCACCTGCTGACATTGATCTCGTCCCTGATCGACAGGCTGAAGATATTGGTGAGGAATTGATTCTCCTCAGCACTGCGGTGCAAGCCGTGCGCGATGATATTCGTGAGCTAGACTCCAAGATGCAAGATGCACTGATGGCAGAAGAACGCGCTTTGTTCAGCGTTTATCTACGCATGTTAGATGATCATGCCCTACCCGCCGAGATCACCAGCAAAATCCGCTCAGGTAGCTGGGCGCAAGGGGCTGTACGCGCTGTAATCGAAGCACATGCCGCACATTTTGCCCAGATGGATGATGAATACCTGCGTGAACGAGTCTCTGATCTACGCGATCTGGGACGGCGGATTTTGGCGCGCTTGCAGACCGCGGACACGCATCATCGCGAGTTTGCTGAAGACAGCATCTTGATTGCTGAAGAACTCTCGACCGCCGCACTGGTTGAGCTACCGATTAGCAAAATCGCCGCGATTGTGACCACTGAGGGGGCAGCCAACTCACATATGGTGATTGTGGCACGGGCGCTCGGTATTCCCACGGTGGTGGGGGTAACTGAACTGCCGATTACCCAGCTCGATGATGCTGAAATGATCGTTGATGCGCATCAAGGTCGAGTATTTGTCCATCCTGTGCGACGGCTGCGTCAACGCTATCGTGAAGTACTACGCGAAGAGCAGCAAGCCGCTAAAAACCTCAATGCTTACGAGAACCGCGAAACCATTACCACCGATGGTCAGCACGTCAGACTGTATGTGAATACAGGTCTGATGATTGATGTGATTCGGGGCACGCAGCGCGGCGCAGAAGGCGTGGGGCTATATCGCAGCGAAATGTTATTTATGCTACGCGAGCGTTTTCCTGGTGAGGAGGAGCAGCGGATTATTTATCGACAGCAACTCAGTCACTTTGCCAATAAACCTGTGGTGATGCGCACACTGGATATTGGTGCGGACAAAGATTTGCCATACTTTTCGATCAAAGAAGAAAACTCAGCACTCGGCTGGCGAGGTATTCGCTTTACACTAGATCATCCTGAGATTTTTTCGGCACAAATTCGTGCCATGCTCAAGGCCAGTGTAGGTCTAAACAACCTGCATATTTTGCTGCCGATGATCACGACCGTCAGCGAAGTGGAAGAATGCTTGTACTTGATTGAGCGCTCTTTGGTAGAAGTACAAGAAGAAGAACAAGTCAAAATCAATCGACCCAAAGTCGGCGTAATGATCGAAGTGCCCAGCATGCTGATGCAACTGGATGACATGGCCAGTTTGGTGGATTTTTTCTCAGTGGGTTCTAACGATCTCACCCAGTATCTACTGGCCGTTGATCGCAATAATCCGCGTGTTGCAGGTCTGTACAATCACTATCACCCCGCGGTGATTCGAGCATTGCATATGATTGTGAGGCGCTGTCGCGAACTGGAAAAGCCTGTCAGCATTTGTGGTGAAATGGCAGGCGATCCTGCAACGGCGATCCTGCTGGTCGCCATGGGCTTTGATGCGCTGTCCATGAGCGCTGCCAACCTGCTCAAAGTGCGCAAAGCGATCTGTCATGTGGCGCTGACTGATCTAGAGACGTTATTGACTGAGGTGATTTCGATTGATAATCCGTCGGTGATTCGCAGTTGGATTGAACGCTTTATGCTACAACATGGATTAGGGGATTTGGTTCGTCCACTACATCAACCCCTGAACTGAGAGCGTGTTACTCCGCCTTCAGACGATTTTGGTGGTGTTGGAGGTAAGCCATGGCAAACTATTCGCGTCCTTTGGATCGGCTACAGGGAGCCGCCGCCCGCATTGCAGGCTTATTACTGCCAGAAGCGGCGCATGATCAATTGGCCAGATGGCTCAAACTGCCTCATCATCACCCCGACCTTGACCCTTCATTACGCACCATCTTAGCCGTACGTGAGCTGCGCGGAGGCAAACGTGCCGTTGCGCATGATCCTGTCCAGAGCCGCTTACGCTTTCGTCAAGAGATGGCCTCCATTCGGGGTCGTGCGACGCTGGTTGGTCAAGTAGAAGATCTGAAGTTTGAAACTGAAAATGGCCAATTAAAAGCTCGCTTATACCGCCCAATAGAAGCTACCCAAGTTGATCGACGCCTCCCGTTACTGGTGTTTTTTCATGGCGGTGGATTTATGGTGGGTGACTTAGATACCCATGATGAGCCATGCCGCATGCTGTGTCGTTTTGGCCGAATGAACGTCCTCAGTATCGACTATCGACTGGCTCCAGAACACCCTTTTCCCGCAGCTTTTGAGGATGCAATTGCTGCCGTTCAATGGGCACATACTCAAGCCGAACGCTGGCAAGTTGATCAAAGCAGAATTGCGGTCGGCGGCGATAGTGCGGGTGGCAATCTGGCAGCAACGGTCAGTGTCGCATTGGCCAATCAACCTGAACGACCAGCGGCTCAACTGCTGATCTACGCGGGCATTGAGTTTTATATGCAAACAGAGTCCAAAAAGCACTATTGCGATGGGCTGTTTTTGACCTGTGATGCGATTGAAGAAGCCTATCGACGCTATAACCCCGATGAACAACACTCGCCAACAGACCCTCGCATGTCACCGATCCATGCGCCCAGTCATGCTGATCTGCCTCCTGCGTTGATCGTGACAGCGGCACTAGATGCCCTACGCGATGAAGCTGAAATCTATGGTCAAACACTACGTATTGCAGGGACGACCTGTATGATGCGGCGAATCGCGGGACAAAGTCACGGCTTCATCAACATGACCCCGATCAATCGCGGCGCGTATTATGCCACTCAACAGTTGGCGGCAGATTTTAGGTTGCTGTTGGATGGTGTGGTGCTTTGATTACCTTACGGCATGCTACTGACATAACGCTGTCAGTAGTCGCTTGTTGTAATGGTGGTGTTCGATGACGAACGACCACAAGGACACTACCATGAACCCGCCAAATACACATGCAATCAACTGGTTTGAGATTCCAACCGTCGATTTGGATCGTGCCATCACCTTCTATGAAACCCTACTGGCCACCACGATTACACGTGAGCAATGCAGTGATATCCATATGGGTATTTTCCCCTACCAGCCAGAACAAGGGGTTGGAGGCGCACTGATTGCCATGCCAGAAATTGAGCCATCTACCCAAGGTGCTATTCTCTATCTGAATGCGGGTCACAGTCTGTCTACCACCTTGGCAAGACTAGATGAGACGATAGGGCGTATTGTTTGGCCAGCCACTGAGCTGCCCGATAACATGGGCTTTTTTGCGCATATTTTAGACAGTGAAGGCAATCGTATCGGCTTACATGCCATGAATGCCTAGCCCCCTTTGTTCGGAGATCAATGTGCGCCGTGCCGACCGTTTGTTCCAAATCGTGCATTATTTGCAAGGAAGACGTTTGACCACGGCCACTCAGCTGGCCAGTTGGCTACAGGTCTCTGAGCGGACAATTTATCGTGATATTCAGGTGCTTTCAACTTCTGGCGTCCCCATTGAAGGCGAAAGTGGCGTTGGCTATCGTCTACGCAAAGGCTTTCATTTGCCGCCATTGATGTTTACGGTCGAAGAACTGCAGGCCTTAACCATTGGTGCGCGCATGATCGATGCATGGAGTGGGGATTTGCTTGGACAACAGGCACGATCTGCACTGGCCAAAATCACCGCTGCCATGCCCACCCCTAGACAGCACACTATCGAAACCACGCGTCTATATGCACCGAATTTTTGCCGTGAGGCGCAGCAACATGCACAACGCTTTGACCAAATTCATCACACCATCAACCAACGGCTACGCTGCGAGATTGACTATTGCGATGCACAACAACAGCCTAGCCGCCGCTATATTTGGCCATTAGCACTGTATTTTTGGGGTTATGTCTGGACACTCGGGGCATGGTGCGAAAAACGCCAAGATTTTCGAACCTTCCGATTGGATCGCATACTTAATCTGATCCCACTGGCGGAACACTATCCTGATGAACAAGGCAAGCGGCTGACTGATTTTTTGCAAAAGATGAAGCAGCGCACTGAACCCGTCACAACATCAGATCATGCTGACACAGCGAGTCAATCAATCGATCAACGCAATATCTTAGCTAGCCCTGATACATCATCCACCACAGCCACAGGTTGATATCGATGCAGAATCTCGGGGCTATGTACACCATAGCTGACGCCGATACGCGGCATCTGAATCTGCTGTGCCATGTCTAGATCATAACTGGTATCCCCAACCATCACAGCATCTGCTGCCGCAACGCCTGTGACAGCGAGAATTTCCTCCAGCATCTGTGGATGAGGTTTGGAACGGGTTTCACTGGCACAGCGAGTCACCTGAAATAAGCTTGCAATCGGCGACTCATTCAATACACGATCCAACCCCACTCGACTTTTGCCAGTTGCCACTGCCAATTGCGTGCCCTGTTGATGCAACTGTTGTAACAGGTCCTCTACCCCATCAAATAGCCGCGCCCGATGGCTATTGGGCACATAGTGTGCCGCATAGCTGGCCTGAATTTCGGTATGTAAATGGGGATGCGCTGGGAACAGTGCCGCCATGGCTTCTGGCAGCCCCAAGCCAATAATATTTTTGGCAGCATCGGCAGACAGTGGAATCTGATATTGCGTGGCTGCATGGAGCAGACTATCTACAATCTGACCGACCGAATCCATCAAAGTGCCATCCCAGTCAAAAATGACTAGCTTAGGTGGTTGGTTCAGCATCAGGCATGGTCCTTTGGTTTTTTGAGTTGGCGTAATTGGGTCAGCACCGATTGCATGTCATCAGGCATTGGTGCGACGATTTCGGGATATTCAGGAATCTGTAAGCGCGCAGCATGCAAGCACAGGCGACGCGGCTTCACTGCGGTAAATACTTGCTCATGGCCGTATTTATCATCACCCAACAAGGCATGCCCAATCGACAGGCCATGCACGCGAATTTGGTGGGTTCTCCCTGTCAGCGGACTTGCTTCAACCAGAGTCGCGCCTTGTAGCCGCTCTTTGACCACCCAGTCAGTTTGGCTTGGCTTGCCATCCGAAGCCACTCGCACCCGCCGCTCACCATTCGGCAACTCATAGCGCAACAGCGGGGCATTGATACGCTGTTTATCCAGCAACACCTGACCTTTGACAATCGCTTGATAGGTCTTGCGGATTTTCCCATCCCGCAGATGATCTTGTAATTTTTTCAGCACACTACGTTTTTTGGAGATCATCAGCAAACCCGAGGTATCGCGGTCAATCCGATGGATCAGTTCCAGATAGGATTTGCCAAGGGCTTGGCGCAAGGCTTCAATCACCCCAAACTCGACCCCACTGCCGCCATGCACGGCAATGCCTGAGGGCTTGTCCAGCACAATCAAGCCATCGTCTTCATACACAATCCGCTCGGCCAGCCCCTGTGCCAGTGTATCGCTGATGACAGCTTCGGCTTTGGCTTGATGCACGTGTCGTCTAATCGGTGCAACTCGCACCTGATCACCGATTTGCAGGCGAGTATCGGCACGGACACGGCCTTTATTGACCCGTACCTCACCCTCACGAATCAGCCGATAAATTCGGGTTTTTGGCACGCCTTTTAGACGGGTGACCAGATAGTTATCCAGCCGTTGGCCTTCTTGATATTCCGTCACCACAAACCATGTGACCTGTTGCCAGTCTTGATCTGTACCAACCGCTTCACTCGGTGCATCGATAGACTGCTCTGACACCTGCTCCAGTGCCTGTTGCAAATATTGCTCTGGATTGTGTGCAGGTTGGTTGGACTTCGGCGGACGACTGCTGGGTCGGGACGTATGCGCTGCGACTGGGCGTTTGGCCAATTCAGTGCGGTTTTGGCCGCGCGACGGCGTGCCTGCTTTACGAGTATTGCGAGAATTCGTCATGAGAACCGTATGCGAATGAAAAAAGGTTTGCTATAGTCGGCGCACGGTTGATCCGATATGATCGGTAAACCTGACGAATACGCCCGTGCCGAGGCCTCATTATATCGGCAAAAACCCATTGGGCTGGCAATAGTTGTGTGTTTTTCCAATCACCCTCAAAAAACCAGCACCGATGGTCATCCGGCTTAGCCTATCGCTGGCCGTTAACGAAACAGATGCACACAAGACAAGTACGATCCCACGCCTATCGATCTGGGTCGCTTGTGATCAAGCCTGATCATGGTATACCAACCAGCTAGAGCCCTGTGCAGTTGTGGCGCGATCCGCCTACTGCCCTGTCACGAATGCCACGTGCAGTTAGACTCGCTTGTTTTGACCATGGTGCCGCACAGCGCGCGCTTGAATACTGGCCACTCGATCACGCATGGGACTGTGGATTCGTATGTAATGACCCGACAAGCACCTTGTGTTTGTCCACCCGAATGAAGCCCATTGGTACGGGCAGCGGCCTTGTCATCGACAAGGATGTCCTGTGCCACAGAGTCCAAAGCGGAAACTGGCCAGTCGTCTGTGTGTGTCCCATCAAGGTGTCACACCCATGAAAAGAATGTTGATTAACGCCACACACGCTGAAGAAATCCGTGTTGCGCTGATTAATGGCAATCGCCTGTATGATTTTGATCTTGAAAATCGCACCCGTGAGCAAAAAAAATCCAATATCTACAAAGGCCGAGTAACGCGCGTTGAGCCGTCACTGGAAGCAGTATTTGTGGAGTATGGTGCGAATCGACAGGGTTTTTTGTCGATGCGTGAGATTGCCCCTGCCTATCTGCGTGCTGACCCACGTACCACCAACAACGTACGCGAACTGATCACCGAAGGCACTGAGCTACTGGTACAAGTCGAAAAAGAAGAACGTGGTAATAAAGGTGCTGCTCTCTCAACGTTTATTTCGTTGGCAGGTCGCTACTTGGTGCTGATGCCCAACAACCCAAAAGGCGGTGGAATTAGCCGCCAAATCTCTGGCACTGTCCGCGAGGAAATGAAAGAAATCCTCGCCAATCTCGAAATCCCGCGTGCCATGAGCGTCATCGTGCGTACCGCTGGGATTGGCCGCAGCCAAGAAGAGCTACAGCTTGATTTGGATCATCTGGTTGGTCTGTGGCAACAAATCCAACAACGCGCCCATTCTGGTCCATCACCGATTTTGGTGCATCAAGAAGCAGGTGTGGTCACGCGCGCCGTACGTGACTATCTACGCGATGATATTGCTGAAGTTTTGATCGACAATGAAGCCGCTTACAATGAAGCCGCATTATTTGTGCAGCAAGTCATGCCGCATCAGGTTGATAAGATCCGAAAATTCACCGCTCCTGAGCCGCTATTTGCCCACTTTGGTATCGAAAGCCAAATCGAAACCGCCTATCAGCGCGAAGTAAAACTGCCTTCTGGTGGCTCGATTGTGATTGACCAAACCGAAGCGCTGGTCTCGATTGATATCAACTCTGCTAAAGCCACTCGGGGCGCGGATGTTGAAGACACCGCCTACAATACCAACCTTGAAGCCGCTGATGAAATCGCACGCCAATTACGCTTGCGTGATATGGGTGGCCTGATTGTCATCGACTTTATTGATATGGGCAAAGACCGCAATCAACGTGCGGTTGAACAACGCCTCAAAGAAGCCACCCAATATGACCGCGCACGGATTCAATTCGGTCAACTGTCGCGCTTTGGTCTGATGGAAATGAGCCGTCAACGGCTACGCCCATCGCTCGAAGAGTCGACAGGCTATGTCTGCCCGCGCTGTCATGGCACTGGCGTGATCCGTGACTTGCGTTCCTTGTCACTCTCCATCATGCGCAGCATCGAAGAAATCGCCCTGCGTGAGCGTCAAGGCGAAGTACAAATTCAAGTGCCCGTCGAAATTGCTGCCTTCTTGCTCAATGAAAAGCGAGACTCTCTGGTCTATCTGGAGCAAAACAGCCGCACACGGATTACGGTTCTGCCGCATCCGCATCTAGAGTCACCGCACTATCATATCCAGTATAATCGCGATGGCTTTGCCCCCGCCAGCTACGAGCGACTGGCCGAAGTGCGCCAAGAACACCTGCAATTAGGCTATGAAACTGACTGGCAACAAGATGGTGTTGCCAACGAATTGGCCATTCCTCCTGCGGCACAGCCAGCACGGGATCGCAATCCGTCCAATAAAAATCAACCCAAACCAAGCGCCCAAAAAGCACCTGAGCCAGCACCCGTTGCCAATGCAGCAACAGCGACTGCCTTGCCGAGCCAAGCCGCATGGCTCGAAAACCTCTTCACCACACGTGAAGCCAAAACCACTGATGCGCTATCTGCCAAAGATGCTGCCGCAGGCATTGAAGCCTTGGTCAATAATGGTGCAATCAGTCGTGGCCAGACAGGTCGCTTTGATCCGAGCCAAATCAAGCCAAACGTTGAAGCAGCCATTGCCGCGCCCAGCGTCAACAATGGCTATGCCTCGAATCAGGCTGATCCAGCAGCATCGCAGCCATCCAAATCTCGCACAGAGCAAGGCAACGGCAGCCAAAATGCACCGAACAACCCACGGTCACGCAACAACCGTAACCGTCGTGGTCGAGATACGGAGCAGCCGCAAACCACTGTGACACCTACTCAAGCCAATGACAGCTCCAAGCCTACAAGCGAAGCAGTCAATGAGGCCAAACCACAAAACCGTCGTCGACAGCAACAAGCCGACAACACACCACGCGGTCAAGCTGATTCAGCAGCGACAGCAGACCAACCGCTACCACGTCGCGAACGCAACAGCAATCGTCCCAGCCATGGCTCACGCCAACGGGATGCCAGCGCGTTGGATCGTCCAGTCGATCAGGGCTTTACACCGCCAGAGCATCTGATGCCCACAGCTGCGACAACACCTGCGGCGACTGAAGAGCAAACGCTGAAAGTGCATGTGATTGAACCAAGTGTCACCAGTCCAGCAACTGAAACCTCCGTACAATTGATCAGTCTAGATGATGCACCAGCCCAAGGTGCTGCACCTCAGGCGACCATTGTCACTGAGCCATCAGCAGCGGTCGAGCGCCACATTGCGCCAACACCAGAAGTCACAGTCGTTGCGGCTGTCCCTGCTTCAGAGGCCGACACCACCGCTGCCAACGCCTTGGTTGGTCGTGCGACGAATGATCCTCGCGAGCGCCGTCGTCGCCGTGAATTGGGGCTAACCGAGCCTGAGCTGCAATATACCGCAGCACCATCGCCCGCCACCCCCCCCATCGATGTGCCTGCCATACAAGGCCGTGTCGGTGACTTTGTAACCAGCCTACTAGCAGAGCAAGGTCAAGCCCTGCTCAGTGAAGGCCGTGTAGTGGAAGCGTTCTTGGCCGCACTAGAGCAGCGCACGCGCCTGCTTGATGCAGCAGCAACTGTTACAGTTGAAGCGCCTGCAACAGAACCAACACAACCCGTTGAAGTGATTGAGCCTGTAGAGCCACTACCACTCACACCTCCTGCCATGCCGACCGTACGCGTGGCCAACGACCCACGCGAACGGCGTAGACAAGCAGCGGCTCAAGCCAACGCAGCAACTACGCCCGAGGCACCGCCAGCAGACGCCGCTGTCTCAACAGTAGGCAGCGCGCCAGTGGTCACCCCACCTGCGCCAATCAACCTGCAAGGCACAGTTGGTGAAGTCGTCCGTGCAACACTGGGCGAGCAAGGCCAAACCCTGCTCAGTGAAGGCCGTGTTGTCGATGCGTTCTTGGCTACACTACAAGCCCTCAAGCAGCTCAAAACAGTGACTGCAGCAACGCCAACGCCTGTCATCGCTGAGGCTGAATCTGCCGTGGATGTGCCTGTCGCAACGGTTGATACACCTGTTACTGACGCAGTGACAACACCTGAGGTCTCACCACTAGCCGAGCTTGCCAACGCTAACGACGCACCTGTATCCACGGATGCCCCTCCCGCAGAACAACCTGCACCAACAAAAGCACCCGAGACGGAAACCGTCAATACAGGCGCAGAATCGGATGACGAGCAAATGCGTCGGCCGCGTCGGCCACGTGGCCGCCCACCTAAGAAACCGCCTGTCGTAGAGGCCAAATAATCGTCTGAACCTATCCAATCGCCACGCTCCATAGAGCGTGGCGATTTTCATTGTAAAAAAAACCTAACCCTTTTAAAGTTCATATGTTTTTTCTGCGAGTTCGCAGTTTTTTTTGAGGAATGCTTGCTGATTTGACCCTCAGTGGTTAATGTTGCACGCAGAATACGCCCCTGAAACTGGTACACACTGCGCAGGAAACTCCTCCCACGCAGCACTGCACCCAACCAAGGACTCTGATTCATGAGCCAAGCCAATCATCAAGACGTCATTACCTTAACAGACATCGCCAAACGCGCGCCCATGCTGTTGAAAAAACTCCCCCATGTAGTCAAAGGCTTGATCTTGGCCAACGATACCCGTAAAACCAAAGCCATGGGCTTAGGTTGGGCATTTGAAAAATCTGTGCGTGCCAACCCTTATGGGATCGCCTTGCTTTATCAAGACACACAACTGACCTATGTACAATTTAACGAGTGGATCAACCAACTCGCCCATTATTTCTTGGCACAAGGTCTCAAAAAAGGCGATGTAGCTGCTGTTTTTATCGAAAACCGTCCTGAACTGCTTGCACTTGCCGTCGCCTTTGCCAAAATTGGCGTCACCACCGCATTGGTCAACACCTCGCAAACAGGCAAAGTGTTGACCCATAGCATTAACTTGGTCAAACCCAAAGTCGTCATCGTCGGTGAAGAATTGGTTGCACCGATTGACGAAGTGCTGGGCGACTTAGAAATCAACTCCAAGCAACTCTACTGGTTTGCTGATCAAGACACCCAAAAAGACAGTGGCAAAGCACCTGCGGGCTATACCAACCTAGGCGAACTGATCCACAGCTACCCACGTTTTAACCCGCCGACCACAGACAGCGTGTTTTATGCAGATGGCCTGTTTTATATCTACACATCAGGCACGACTGGCCTACCCAAAGCCGTGATCTTCAATCATGGCCGCTGGATGAAGGCCTATGGCACGCTGGGTCATATCATTGACCTTAAAGATGATGACATCATGTATGTCACGCTGCCGTTTTATCATGCCACCGCCATGGTCGCCTGTTGGTCTGCCGTTTTGGCAGGCAACAGTGGGATTGCCATTCGCCGCAAGTTCTCTGCTAGTCAATTCTGGTCAGATGTGCGCCGCTTTGATGCCACCTCTATCGCCTATGTCGGCGAATTATGCCGCTACTTGATGGAAACCCCTGCTGCGGACACAGATCGCCAGCATCGTGTCACCAAAATGATGGGCAACGGCCTACGTCCAAATATCTGGGGCAAATTCAAAAATCGCTTTGGCATCGAAGAAGTGTATGAACTGTACGCCTCAAGTGAAGGGAATGTCGGGTTTAGCAATATTTTCAACTTCGAAAATACCGTTGGCTTCTCACCACTGCCTTACGCCATCGTCAAATATGACAAAGAACTAGACCAACCCATCCGTGATGACAACGGATTCATGATCAAAGTGGGTAAAGGCGAATCTGGCCTGCTGATTGGTGAAATCACCAAACGCTCACCATTCGATGGCTATACCGATCCCGAAAAGAGCAAAGCCTCAATCTTTCAGGATGTGTTCGAAAAAGGCGATCAATACTTTAATACGGGCGATCTCGTCCGCGATATTGGCTTCCGTCATGCGCAGTTCGTTGATCGGCTTGGCGATACTTTCCGCTGGAAAGGTGAAAACGTCTCGACAACCGAAGTTGAAAACATCGTTGCAGATCATCCGAAAGTCGCAGAAGCTGTGGTTTATGGCGTTGAAATCCCCAACACCAATGGCCGTGCGGGGATGTGTGCGATTACCCCACACGAGGGGGATCAAATCACTGCCGAAGACTATGCCGACCTGTGTGCCTTCTTGAATAAACAACTGCCATCTTATGCTGTTCCTGTGTTTATTCGTATCCAAGCACAAATGGAAACCACAGGCACCTTCAAGTATCAAAAGAACAACTTGAAGAAGCAAGGCTTCGACCCTGCACAAACAGACGAACCACTGCTGGTTTGCCTGCCCAGCACAGCCAGCTATACCGAGATCACTGCTGAAGTGTTTGAGAACATTCAACAGGGTAAGTACCGTTTCTAATTGGGTTTATCGTATAAAAAGCCGCCGAAAGGCGGTTTTTTTATGCTAAATGTTGGATTTTTAGGCACTCAGACCAAAAAACACTTGCCAGAAAAACAAATCCTGCTAATATACGCCCCACTGATCGGGTCGTTAGCTCAGCTGGTAGAGCAGTTGACTTTTAATCAATTGGTCGCAGGTTCGAATCCTGCACGACCCACCATATTGATGAATCCATATGAGTCTATATGACACCATATGGTACATAAAGGCTTAAGCCATAACGGTTTAAGCCTTTTTTGTTGCCTATACATACCCACATACGCCACCGTACAACACTAGCCGCCGTGTATCCTACCGTGTATCCTGTCACATTAACTGAACTCGCGGGATACAAGGCTATGAAGCGCGATCAAATCAAAAAACGCCCCATGTCAGACACCACACTGGCAACGCTTGAACCCGAAGCAAAGGAATACCGCGAACCAGACGGCAAATGCCTATATTTCCGAGTGAAGCCAGACGGCAATAAATCATGGCAACTTCGATATAAAAAACCCAACGGCACATGGTCATTTTTGGGGTTAGGCACATATCCCGAAGTATCGGGACAACTGGCACGACAAAAAGCCGCTGAGCTACTGGCAGACAGCAGTACGGGTGCTGATCTAGTCATCACCAAGCAACAGCGCAAACAAGCCGAACTCGACAACAACAACGCCACCTTTGAACGCCTGATCTATGAGTTTTTAGATAACAAAGTGACCAAGTGGACAGACGGCACAATGACCCGTAACAAGGGCGCACTGGAAAAGCATATTTTGCCAATCATGGGCAAGCGCAAATACACCGAGATCAAACCGATTGAATGGATGAATCTGTTTCAGAGTATCCAACGGGAAAAAGGCATCATTGAGCAAAGCAACCGAATGCGTGCCTTATGTCAGGAAGCCTATGACCTTGCCAAAGTGACAGGACGCATTGAATACAATCCCATCGAAGGCTTGCACCGATTCCTAGAGACCCACAAAAGCGAAAACATGCGGCATGTCAGCCCCACCGAACTACCCGCCCTACTGCGAGCGATCCGCAACTATCCGACCCGTGAGGTCGCTATAGGCTTAGAATTGCTGTCCCTTGTATTTTGCCGCCCCAGTGAGCTACGCAATGCCACATGGGCAGAGATCGACCTAGACGCGGCACTATGGACGATTCCAGTACAGCGCATGAAGAAACGGCGTGAAATGGTGATTCCCTTATCCCGTCAGGTGCTGGAGCTACTGGCAGAGCTGAGACAGTTGAACGGTGACAGTCCGTATCTATTCCCAAGCCGTAGCAGTCGCAACAAACCCAAATCAGATGCGGTTTTCATCATGGCGTTACGGCGCTTGGGCTATGAGGGACGGCAAAGCCCACATGGGTTTAGGCACATTGCCAGCACCACCCTACGGGAAAAAGGTTTTATGCGTGACCATGTAGAAGCAGCATTAGCGCATAAGGTGGGCGGCGTAGAGGGTGTTTATAACAAGGCGGACTATTTGGCTGATCGAATCCCGATGATGCAATGGTGGGCGGATTATTTGGAGGGACTGCGCACCGAGAGCAATGTGATTCCATTTAGCAAGTCGGCCAACGCCTGAACATGACCACCACCGACCAACCAGCCGCCCCATGTGGGCGGTTTTTTGTGAGTAGCCAACAGAATGCTATTTATTTGTGCAGACGTTTGTGCATACAATTAACAATGAAGATTGAATATGACCCCGACAAAGCAGCGGCCAACCCGATCAAGCATGACGGCGTAACCTTTGATGAAGCGCGAACGGTTCTACTCGATCCCTACGCACTGACCAAAGACGATCCACACGCCGAAGATGAAGCGCGATTCATCACGTTAGGCATGAGCGAACAGGCCAGAGTGTTAATTGTGGTTTGGACGATGCGCGGCGACACTATCCGCCTTATTTCATCGTGGAAAGCCACTCAACCGCAGAGGAAAACTTATGAACGCCAATTCTGATCCAATCAAAGACCAATACGATGATATGGATTTTTCGGACGCAAAACCTGTATCACAAGTATCAGCCCTTGCCGCCTTGCAAGCCACACACACAGGCGACAATAAGGCGCGTATTACCATGCGGGTAGATCGTGCAACACTGGCGCAATTCAAAGCCAAAGCAGCAGAAAACGGCGGTAGCTATCAGGCCATGATGAACGAAGCCTTAAAGCAGTATCTGGCAGGTCAGACTCTACAGGACGTGGTGCGTGAGACCATCCGCCAAGAGCTAAAACATGCTTGAACATGACCACCAATCAGCCGCCCCAGTGAGGGCGGTTTTCTTGTTTTACAGCGCATAGCGCGAACGATTGGCGCAAACCCTGACAGGGCAAGGCTTTGCAGGGGATTGGCGGTATTTTTGGATTCCAAATCCGTAAATGCTGGTAAAACAAAAGGCGGCAGCCCAAGCGATCAAAACAGCGTTTTTATGGTCAAAAAAAGCACTTGACAGCCGCTTGCATGGGGTTTGTTTTCAAAAAGGTATGCAAAGCAGGTGAAGGCCAAGCGTAAACCTTTGCTATACATGATTTTATTTCGTGTTTTTTCGATCAAAATAGCGTTTTTTGAATTAAACCTCATGGAGCTAGGGCGAATCATGGGGTGATCGTGTGGTTTTGATGATGCTACCCAGCATGGGCAAAGTGAGATTTTCTCACTACAGCCAAACGCGTCAGCACCGCCAATCCTGAGATTTTTTACAGACATTGCCTAAATCATTAGATAAAAAGTGTGCCGTGCTTTGATCAATTCACAGCCAAAACCATGATATATATGGTGAATATGGCGTTTTTAAATAGGGTTAAATATGGCATTTGGTCAACCTAAAAAAGACCGTTTAGAGCGATTTAAGCGGTTAGATTGCCGTCAAATGCAGCGTTCAGGCGTGTTAGATGCGGGTAAATCGGGGCTTTGGGCTTGGTTTGATACCGATACAGGCAAGGAAACGGGACGTATAGGTTACGAATCAACGCCCAATCACTTGACGCTATCGTATTGCATTGGTGATCAGTCGCACTGCTATAACATCGAACTGGAGCGCATGGCCTGCAATTATGGCGGTAGCCGCTTGTGGTTTCATTGCCCCGCAGTCGGATGCGGCAGGCGTGTGGCTATGTTGTATTTGAAAAATAGAATCTTTGCCTGTCGGCATTGCCAGCGGCTCAACTACCAAAGCCAACAGCTTGCAAAATCAGACCAACACCGCCTAAGAATGCACCGAATCAGAGAGCGGCTAAACTGGCCTATCTATTGTGACGTGCCTTTCGTCAAACGCTTAACCAAGCCTAAAGGGATGCACTACGCCACTTTTGAGCGATTGAAGCAGGAACACGACCGCCATGAGCGCAAACACATAAATATCATGATCGGCGGCATGAATCGTGTTGTTGGTATGGCAGGCGGCGAGAAATGGGACTTATTGCCCGAGCTTTAATTTTTTACCGTACAGCCCCTTTTTATAGAGTAAAAAAATTCAGCCGCGATCCGTCCCAAACGTTAACTTTTGACAACACCGCGTACGGTCAGCCCCAAGTGTTTTTTGCTGTACAGCCCCTTTTTATGAACTCTAAAAACTGTGGTTTTCGCCTTGTCGGTCATGGCTTGTCGCATACGGTTGCATGTTGTGGCGTATGGTGTTGTGTCGTGTGATATAGCGGCATAGAATCAAGGTGCTAGGCATAGGGCGGCCACCCGATAAGCAACCAGAAAGCCCCAAAAATGGTTGTTTGCCTAGTTTCTTTTTTGACTAGGGGCATGGGGCGGTAGAATGAGATGGAAGTGCCTAGACCAAAGCCAAATTTTTGCACTGATGGATAGTTTTTCTATTATTGAAGCAGCAGCCTTAATAGCTGGACATCCACCAAGTAGCTATAAATATAATGAAGGCTATGGAGACCATCCCTCATTCTGGTATTTAGACGGCTCAAATGACGAGCAAACAGTTTTTGAAATAGCTAGGGATGCTTTAGAAAGAGCGGTAACTTCTGGTATTTTACCAGCTACTATTATTGGTGATCCGCAGAATACTAGAGCCTATAAAAACATGCAGGCTTGGGAGCTGATAGCAGAATTAAACCTTTCCAAGACATCCATACAGCGCAAAGACTTAATCAACTGGTTAAAAGATCGTGGATGCTACCCTGATTTTTTCTTTCCTGAAAATGAAGTCATGGATTTTATGAATCCAAATCATGAGCATTATTCACCAAAATTAGCGGCAACCGTAGCAGCATGGGAAGCGGCCAACCAAATCAAACAAAACAGCCCAGCAGAAGGCAGAACTATAGAGGGAAAGACCGTCAAGGCATGGGCTACTAATTGGCTGCAAAAACACGCTAAGGGTTACGGCGTATCGAATGGCGACGACACCAAAACAGCATTTGAGCAAATGGCAGGTATTATGAATTGGGACACCACTGGAGGGCGAGCCGCAAAGGTAGTAGAGGTTAAAGATACCTCACCTACCAATAGCAATACACAAGAAGAAGTGATTAAAAAAACAGCAGTTGTTTCCAGTTTATTAGTCAATAGAAGCTATCGAAAGCCTTCCAGCATAGACGATGACCTACCTTTTTAGTTATTGTTTTTATTTGATTTTTGTGTTTTTGTTTGAGTTTTTTCTGAAAAACCCCACCTGATCAATACCGATTGATTGGGTAATTTTTAATCCTAACTTTAAGCAGCATCCTGTACCTATCCAATACGGAGGTGTACAGATGCAAACCTTTCAGAAAATCCGCATTAACCAGCAGACCGCTTGCCAGCTACTCGACCTCAGTCGTGAAGGCTTGCGCAAGCTGATCAAAAAAGACCCCACCTTTCCCCAGCCGATCAAAGAAGGCACGAACAAGCAAGCCCCAGTCTATTTCGATTATCAGCAGCTATTGAACTGGCATAGCGCCAAATGCCAAGCGCATACAACAGCCGCCAATGACGTATAGAGGGCTGCCATCATGAAACACACCCGCCAATATCCAAAACGCCATTACAGGCCAAATCTGAGCGTTCTAGCGGCATATATGCAACCGCTAAAAGTTAATACCGAATCCATCGAGCAGAAAACAGGTGAACCGATTATGTATCAACCCATCACCAAGCGAATGTCAGCATTAGGCAAGGTATCGCGTGGCCTTGATCAAACTCACCCCGAATACAAACGCAAATCACGGCAGAAACTAGGCCCGCTATTACAGCAAGCGATTGGGCAGGTTTATCAGTTGGAGCGTGACCACGAGGGAAAGTTAATCACACTCGACCTTATGCGCGATGCTGCATTCTCACTGTTAGAAACCCACCAACACGCCAAAGACACACAGCAGCCAATCGACCCCGAACAAATCTACCTACTGGCAGTGGACATGCTGGAGAAAGTAACAGGCTTGGGCGTTTCACCACTGGAGGGCGGCTATCATGAACGCATGGCTCAATAGTGCTATTCGCTTTGCATTGATCGTGGGCGGCTGTTTTGGCTTGTCCTTGTGTACCAATCCCGCGTATGCTTTGCCCGTCCAACCTCATGTTGGATTAGCTTTGGTCGGCTATGAATACTCAGCGCACATACCGCGCCTTAATGCGGTTTTTTTGTGCGTACCTTTCGGCATCTGCCTATCTATGGCGAAGCTGGAGGGGGACGCGTTCGCGCGTGCCAGTTCTCTGAGTTACTGGTCGACCAACCCCCTACAGCTTTGCCACCCTTACTTGGTCGTAAATGGCAAAGCTTCTGTAATTAACTCAGGAGTCACACCATGACTAAACCCGCCCAAAATCCGTCCGTAAACACTGCATTCAACAGCGACTATATCGACAGCGCCATCCTTCACCTAGACGGTGCTAGTGGCTTGCTATGGCTCATGCAGACCACACTAGAGCCGACAGCAACAGAACTGCCCGACAGTGAAGCAGTGGGCATCATTAAAACCGTACACAGCCTAATCCAGTGGGCGTATGACGATCTGGTTAAAGATCAGGATTGTAACGGCCATGTTTGGACAACCGTCATGCAGTGGCTAGATGGTGTGCGCGGGGGTCTGTCTGCCTTGCGCTATGGCTATCTGAATGAATGCGACCTACCCAATAACAAGATTCAAATTGCAGCCCTTCACAGCCTACAAGCGGTGATCCGTGAAGCACTGGCATACGTCAGCAGCTACGGCGATGAAGGGAGCGTATAACCATGAAATACGCGACCCCACGACGCACCACATTCAACGGACAGCGGACAGGCAAACGCTTTGCCCTGAATCGTTCCCTATTGCCTTCACCACTTGAATACTACCGTGATACTCACAGCATGAAACTGATCGGTACGGGTGAATGGCGTTCGACCCTTTGCCCGTTCCATGACGACAAAGCCCCAAGCCTACGCGTTAACACCCGCTCAGGTGGGTTCAAGTGCATGGTGTGTGAAGCCAAAGGCGGCGACGTGATTGCATTCCATATGCAGCGGCATGGCCTACCTTTCATCGAAGCCTGTAAAGCCTTGGGCGCATGGGAGGAACGGACATGAACAGCCTAGAGCGTTGCCCCAACACCCCCGACCTGTTCGACAGCGGATCATTTGAGCCACAAGCGACAGCAGCGGCAGTCAGTGACCTAGAGCAACAGGCCAAAGCCTTTGCGCGTCAACTGGCAGCCAAGGCGATACGCGACGGATTCCAACCCACCCACCTGCACACCTATACCGACGCGACAGACCAGCCCTTGTATTGGAAAACCCGCGCCAAACATCCCGAGACAGGCGAGAAATGGATTCGAGCCTTTCACCATGACGGCGCGGCATTTATCGCCAAAGAACCCACATTCGACGGCAAAAAGCCGCTATACCGCCTGCATGAATTGCTGAATGCCGATGCAGCCCAAGCGGTTTATATCTGTGAGGGTGAGCAGAAAGCCGATTTTCTGGCATCGCTTGGTTTGATTGCCACCACGTCAGGCGGCAAAGCATCAGCCAATGTGACCGACTGGCAGCCACTCGCAGCGCGTCAGGTGATCATATGGCCTGACTTTGATGATGCAGGCCAATCGTACCAAGCGGACGTTAGCAGCATCCTAAGCGCATTAGGTTGCGATCTGTCAGCGGTTGAGGTCGGTTTGCTTGACCTACCGCCAAAGGGTGACGTCATCGACTGGCAACAGCAGCGCACAGACAACGGCTTGACCACCACAGCGGCAGACGTGCAAGCCTTGCCAGTGGTGGACATAAACTCTAAACCTGTCGAATTCGACACCTTTAAAACTGAGCCACTGGCAACGGACGAACAACCCGCCACACTCGACACCGAGAGCGAATTAAACCGCCTTGCCAGCCTGTCCGTGATTGAGTACGAGCAACAGCGCAGCAATGCTGCCAAAGCGTTGGGAATGCGTGCCAGCGCGTTGGATCGGATCATCAAGGGCATACAGGCCGATCAGGACGAACAGGCCAGCGGTTCGGACATATTCGACTATGTGAAGCCTTGGGATGAACCCGTAAACGGTGCGGCATTGTTGGATGAGTTAACCGTTATCGTGAACGAGCATATCGCTTGCACATCGCAGGTAGCACACGCCACCGCCCTATGGATTGCCTTCACTTGGTGTATTGAAGCCGCCTATGTTGCACCCATCGCCTGTATTACCGCACCTGAAAAGCAGTGTGGAAAAACCCAATTATTAACACTGATCGGCATGTTATGCAGTAAGCCGTTGGGTGCTTCAAATATCACAGCGGCCGCTTTATTTCGTTCGCTAGAAAAGTGGCAGCCCACTTTGTTGCTAGATGAGACAGACACGTATATCAAAGACAATGAGGAGTTACGCGGCGTAATCAATAGCGGACACAGTCGAAACGCCCCGTATGTGATTCGCACCACAGGCGATAACCACGAACCGACCCGTTTTAACGTGTTTGGTGCAAAGTGTTTAAGCGGTATCGGACACTTGCCAGATACCTTAAAAGACCGTTCTATACTGTTAGAGCTACGGCGCAAGCTACCGACCGAAACCCGCCAACCATTGCGCCATCGTGACAGCCTAGACCGTTTTAACATTCTTAAATCGCAGTTGTTGCGGTGGTCGAATGACAATATAGACAGCCTAAAAAGCGCACGGCCAGAATGCCCCCAAATGCTAAGTGACCGCGCCCAAGACAATTGGGAAATCCTGCTCGCAATTGCAGACCTTGTGGGTGACCATTGGCCGAAGACCGCGCGAATGGCAGCCGTCAAAATGTCAGGCATTGAGGAATACGCCCCCAGTATCAACGAAGAACTGTTGTCCGACATCAAAGCGGTATTTGATCGGACGCGGCAAAATCGGATTTTCTCGACCGACCTACTCGAATATCTTTGTGCCGATGAAGAATCGGCATGGGCAACATGGAACAAAGGCCGACCCATGGCCGCCCGTCAATTGAGCAAACGGCTAGAGGGTTTTGGCATCATTCCTAAAAATATTCGGATTGGGACGGGACAGCGCAAAGGCTACGATTTAACAGATTTTCATAACGCATTTGTTCGCTACATCCCGCGTCCCACTGTTTTAGGCGTCCCAGCGTCCCATGATAGCAATATCAATGGTTTAGATGCATTTTCATCCGTCCTAGTCAATAAGGGTGGGACGGATGAAATCACTAAAAAATCAATACAAAACAAAGTGTGTAGCGGTGGGACGGATAAAATACAGGATACAGGGCAACAGGTGGGACGTTTGGCAGATACCATGCCAACCACCACCGCCCCAACCACCCAAAA
>JAYXXU010000077.1:0-4248 GCA_036019135.1 Pseudomonadota bacterium
CACAGACCTTACGTGCCCTACTGATTGAGCATCGCCTCAGTAAGTATAATGTTGGATCACTTGAGCAATCTTGGCCAAAAGTCCCCGCAGGCCGACGCTGTATTTTGGTAGTTGGACAGGTTGAAGATGATGCCTCCGTCCGCTTAGGTACACAGTCCGTTCGAACCAATCTACAGTTATTACAAGCGGTTCGAGCGGCACATCCACAGGCTTTTTTAATCTATAAGCCGCATCCTGATGTGGTTGCAGGACTTCGCGTGGGTCAAATCAGTGCGCAAATGGTGCGACAGTTGGCCGATGTCGAGCTGATCGATTGGCCGATGCCTGCGTGTCTAGAACGGGTCGATGAGGTGCATACCATGACCTCACTGACAGGGTTTGAAGCCTTGATCCGAGGTGTTGCTGTCACCTGTTATGGCATGCCATTCTATGCAGGATGGGGATTGACGCAAGATCAATATTCCACTCCTAGACGGCAACGTCGCTTGAGCTTAGATGAGTTGGTGTATGCAGTACTGGTGCAATATCCATTGTATTTGTTGCCTCAGACAAAGCAATTGTGTCGGCCAGAGGATGTGTTTGCGTATATTGCAGGGGCGGATCACACACAGATACCCGCTCGACGGTTACCAACGCGTGCATCAGTTTTTGCTCATGTAGGCAATGGCTTACGTTGGCTGAGGCAACGAAAATGATGAAAATTGCCAGCACACCGCCAGCACAACAACAGCTTAGCCGCCATGCGTGTGCTAAGCTGCCGTATAGTAAAACTTGGATTTTGGGATAGACGTTGTTATGACTCCATCAGATGTTTTGTTGTCTTCGCAGCGCGTCCTTTTACTCCAAGGGCCAATGGGGAGGTTTTTTACTGAATTATCAACATGGCTCAAAGCACAGCAAATCGATACATATAAAGTCAATTTTAATGGCGGAGACCGGTTGTTTTACCCAGCCGCTGACGCGCTGGATTATCGTGGCACACTGAATGATTTTGCGGCATGGTTGGCCGAGACCATTGAACGCTTGCAGATTGATGCTGTGGTGTGTTTTGGTGATTGTCGTCGCTACCACGAACGTGCGCGCCCTGTGTGTCAGCAACTGGGTACGACCTTCTTAGTGTTTGAAGAAGGCTATCTTCGGCCTGATTATGTCACGTTGGAGTGTGATGGCGTCAATGCGCATTCGAATTTAAACTTGGATCAGGTGATGGGGATGCCGACAACGCATGATCATCCTCAGCCAACCAATCCAAGCTTTAGTCTGATGGTGTGGTCTGCTTGTTTATACTATTTGGCTTGGATGGTGATGCATCCGTTTTATCCGCATTATCAACATCATCGATTGTTAACACCTTTTCAAGAGATTGTGGCATGGCTACGAGCGTTACGTCGCCGTTTGACCAATACGGCCTTTGATCACTATAAGCAGCGAAAAATCCGTGCGGAACTCTCGGGTAAATATTTTATTATTGCTTTACAAGTGCATAACGACAGTCAGATTCGGGTGCACAGTGACTATGAGGACGCATCAGATTTTTTGGTTGAGGCGATGCATTCTTTTGCAGCACACGCCAATCCAGCCCATGCTTTGGTGATCAAGCACCACCCGATGGATCGTGGTTATCGAAATTATCGCCGCTTGATTCAGCGTACTGCACGCGCATTGGGTATTGAGGCACGCGTGATTTATGTGTGTGATGTGCATTTGCCATCGTTGATTAAGCGCAGTATTGGTTTGGTGACCATCAATAGTACGACAGGATTACAGGCGCTGTTTCATGGTAAACCTGTGAAAGCCATGGGACGAGCGATTTATAATCAGCCAAGATTGACGTTTCAAGGGGATCTGGCGGCGTTTTGGACCTCTCCTGAGCCTGTCGATCAGAAGTACTATTGGCGCTTTCGTACCTTTTTAATTCGTCGCTCTCAACTGAATGGTTCGTTCTATGGTCAGTCGCCTTGGATGACTATGGATGCCAAGCGTCAGATGCAGCAGGCACAAGCCTTACAGGCCAAAGAATTGCTGAAGCAGCGGCATGGTTAAAGCTGTGTTTAGCCAATTGATCACCGTACAGCCCGAACAGATTGATGGGCTAGGTCATGTTAACAATGTGGTGTATTTGCAATGGGTTGAGCAGGTCGCTTGGCAGCACTCACAGGCATTGGGCTTGGATCTGGCAGCCTATCAGCGCTTAGATGCCGCAATGGTGGCGCGTGAGCATCATTTGACTTATTTGGCGGCGTGCTTTGCCTTAGAGGTGATTGAGCTGCGAACATGGCTGGCCGAGCGTGATGCGGTCAACTTGTATCGGCATTATCAGTTTGTGCGTGTATCAGATGAGCGTGTGGTGTTTGAAGGTTCAACCCGTTGGGTCTGCATTCGCTTGTCAACAGGTCGTCCGATGCGGATGCCGACTGAGTTTTGTCAGGCTTATCAGGTCGTGTAACGGGATTCACCTGTAGATCGCAAAAATGCGCTAGAATACGCCGTTTTCAATCAACCAGACTTAGACCGCGCCGTGACTGATCTTACGCATATCCGCAATTTTTCGATTATTGCACATATTGACCATGGAAAATCCACCCTTGCTGATCGCTTTATCCAGAAATGTGGTGGTCTAGAGGCTCGTGAGATGCAAGCACAGGTCTTGGATTCGATGGATCTGGAGCGTGAGCGCGGTATCACCATCAAAGCCCATTCGGTGACCTTGTATTACACCCAGCCCGATACGGGCGAACGCTATCAACTGAATTTTATTGATACGCCAGGTCACGTGGATTTTTCGTATGAAGTCTCACGCAGTCTCGCTGCTTGCGAAGGCGCGCTGTTGGTTGTGGATGCAGCCCAAGGTGTCGAGGCGCAATCGGTTGCTAACTGTTATACCGCAATTGATCAAGGTCTCGAAGTCGTCCCCGTGTTAAATAAAATCGACTTGCCACAGGTCGAGCCTGAGCGGGTAATTCACGAGATTGAGCAGATTATTGGGATTGAAGCCGAAAATGCCCCACGCGTTTCGGCCAAAACAGGTCTGGGCATTGATGAGTTGCTCAAAGCATTGGTCGAGCGTATTCCAGCCCCTGAGGGGAATCGTGACGCACCATTGCAGGCGTTAATTATTGACTCTTGGTTTGATAACTATCTGGGTGTGGTGTCGTTGGTGCGGGTCAAGCATGGCCGCATCAAAAAAGGCGATAAAATGCTGGTGAAATCAACTGGTGCATCACATCCCGTCAGTGCGGTCGGTGTATTTACCCCGAAGCATTTTGAGACAGGCATTTTAGAAGCGGGCGAAGTGGGCTTTGTGATTGCAGGGATTAAAGATATTTTTGGTGCCCCTGTCGGCGATACCATCACGCATCCCCAAACCGCTGATGTTGCGATGCTACCAGGCTTTAAAAAAGTGAAGCCTCAAGTCTATGCAGGATTGTTTCCTGTTGATTCTAGTGATTTTGAAAACTTTCGGGAGGCGCTACAAAAACTAAAGATTAATGATTCGGCCTTGTTTTTTGAGCCTGAGTCATCGGATGCACTGGGTTTTGGGTTCCGTTGTGGTTTCCTTGGCATGTTGCACATGGAAATTGTACAAGAGCGCTTAGAGCGTGAGTACAATCTGGATTTGATTACTACAGCACCAACTGTGATCTATGAAACAGTGAAAAAGAGTGGCGAGATTGTTTACATTGATAACCCATCGCAGATGCCAGAAGGTAGTACGGTTGATGAGTTACGTGAGCCAATTGCTGAATGTCATATCCTTGTGCCACAGGAGTACTTAGGGAATGTCATGACGCTGTGTATCGAACGTCGTGGTATGCAAAAAGACATGAAGTTTTTGGGTAATCAAGTCTCAGTGACCTTTGAAATTCCAATGGCCGATGTGGTGCTCGATTTCTTTGATCGGCTCAAATCCTGTTCACGCGGATTTGCATCGCTCGATTATAGTTTTGTGCGGTTTCAAGCCGCAAAGCTGGTCAAAGTTGATGTCTTGATTAATGGTGAAAAAGTCGATGCATTGGCGATGATTATCCATGTTGATAATGCACGCTATCGTGGCAATGCTCTGGTCGAAAAAATGAAGGAGCTGATTCCGCGTCAGATGTTTGATGTGGCTATTCAGGCTGCAATTGGCAGTCAGATTATTGCGCGTAGCACCGTCAAAGCAATGCGCAAAGACGTTCTGGCCAAGTGTTATGGTGGTGACGTTTCGCGTAAGAAAAAACTACTCTCCAAGCAAAAAGAGGGTAAGAA
>JAYXXU010000078.1:0-2642 GCA_036019135.1 Pseudomonadota bacterium
ATGAATGTGGATTTGGTGCTGCGCGCATCAACTCGCACCCACCACATCCTACGGAATAAGCTGTGCGCGATATCCATGCTGGTATGTCTCCCCGCACTTCTGTTTACACAACCGTGACTTGACTCTGCTTGCACCTGCATCGAATCAGGGACAAGTCACAAACTGACGCTCACCACCCAATTGCATCTTTTGAATGAACCGAATAGGCTGTCTGGCACGCCTACGCTGTGGAATGATCTTATGAATACAACACCTCGTATCAACTTATGGGTTGTGAGTCTGTTGCTCGGCAGCAGTACCCTCAGCCATGCCGCCGTCCCAATTGAACGTCGCTCGTTAAGCCAGCCCAGTAGCAATACACCTGTCGCACCCGTCGCCACTGCCCCTGCACTCGAGCAACCCAGCATCCTGTGGCAGCTCACACAGCAGGTTCAACAACTACAAGAAGAAGTACGGATGTTACGCGGGCGCGGCGAAAGCCAAGAACAGCAAGTCGAACAAATGGAAAAACAACTACAATCCAGATTTGTGGATTTTGATCAGCGGCTTGATCAATTGCGTGAACAACTGAATACCCTGCGTGGTGACGATGCGATTGATCTCAGTGCGGACAGCACCGATATCTCCAGTGCCGAGTCCAACGTGATTCCGCCGCCTCCAATTGGTGCGAGTACCACCACACCTGCCAAAACCAGCACCACCTCCACCGCTGAGCAAAATGCCTATATTGCAGCATATGATGCCTATAAAGCAGGCGGTACGGCGCAAGCGATTGTGGCAATGGAAAAATTCATGCAAGACTATCCCAACAGTGTCTATATTCCAAATGCACACTATTGGCTGGGCGAGTTCCATTTGGCACTGAATCCGCCAAGCTTTCTGAATGCAAAAAAAGAATTCGAAGTGGTGATGTCTACCTATCCGCGTAGCGCGCGTGCTGCTGCTGCGATCTACCGCTTGGCCAGCATGGCAGAAGTCGAGAAGCGTAGTGACGAGGCCACCCGCCTGATGAACATCATCCTCAACGACTATCCCACCAGCTCAGAGGCCGCCTATGCGCGTGACTTTATGAGCAAACGTGCCAACTAAACCCTGATGCATTCCGATCTGAGTGTCTAGATTGCATCATCATTCTGTGCAGTCCAGATACTCAGATAAGATCTTGATCAAACAACATAAGCAACACAAAAAACGCCATAAGGCTGCACGTTTTGTTGACAATCATCCCCGATACTACGGGCTTAAATTATTTTTGGATTGTCCCATGTCAATGTCTCTAAAAACCGCCGCTTGCTTATTGGCACTAAGTGCCAGTGCTACTGTATTTGCCGACACACACCCGATGGAGCGCGGCATGGTTCATCTACAGGCTGAAGCCAGCCGAGATGTCCAAAACGACGAAATGCGTGCCACTTTCTACACTGAACAAAGCCATAAAGTACCAACTGTTTTGGCCAACCAAATCAACCAAACGATCAACGCCGCCATGACGGCAGCCAAAAAATTCCCACAAGTTCAGGTCAGCACCGCAGGCCAAAACACCTATCCCATCTATGATGATAAAAACCGCCTCACCACATGGCGGACACGCGCAAACATCGAACTCAAAAGCACGGATTTTCGTGCTATGAGCGAATTGATGGCACAACTGCAAGAACAACTACAACTCGGCAATATCAATTTTGAGGTCTCTGCCCAACAACGCAAAACCGTTGAAAATGAACTACTGACCGAACTCACCCAATCCTTCCGCCAACGCGCCTCCATCCTACAAAATGCATGGGGATCAACAGGCTATGAGCTGGTCAATATCAACATCAATACAGACAGCCAACCCAATCGCCCTTACCCCGTGATGATGATGCGTGCCAGTGGTGATATGGCCGAAAAAGCCGTTACCCCTCAAAACATGGAAGCGGGTAACAGCAAAATTCAAGTTTCAGCCAGCGGCGTGGTACAACTCAAACCCTAACAAGCAAATTCCACATTAAAAAAAGGGCTTGATGATCAAGCCCTTTTTAACAGTCACAATATTCAATCTAAACCAAATGATTAGCCGTATACTTCATCCAGATAACTGAGAATGTGTTTCGACTCAAACATCTGTACTCCAGTATTCGGATCAACCAAATACGGCACTTGCAGGCGGCCTTGCATGAACGGCAGTTCACGTTCACGCTTGCCCCCCGCCAATGGTTCGTATTTACCAGGCTTGAGGCGCAGCACCGCAGGCCCCATATCCTGCCACCGCTCTTTAGCGACATTATGCAGCACATAAGGCAACTCTAATTCGCACAAGCGCTCACGCACCAGACGGCTATAAGGACTAGCCTCAAAGCTCCAAAGGTGCAACATCTCTGCGGGGGCAGTTTTGCCGTGATTACTGGCTTTTGCATTCAAGCCACGCATCACACTAGCCGTACTGACCAAGGTCTGCATAACGGGCAATTTGGGCAGATTTTGCCACTTTTTTGGGGTTTTACCCGTCTGACCATAATGCTGGAACAAGTAGTCAATGATTGCCTGCGACTCCAACAATTGCGTACCTGTATTGTCATCAATCAGCAATGGAAACTGCGCTTTACCAGCCAGTTGCTCAGCCACCGGACGAAACCGTGCGCCATTTTTGGGACAAGGATAAA
>JAYXXU010000079.1:0-4105 GCA_036019135.1 Pseudomonadota bacterium
ATAAATGGTATATGCCCCACTGGACACAAACTCACCAGGTCGCACCAAATCAAACCCACTACGTAACGCCTGACTCGCCAACAGTTGATCCGACTGCCGACTGCCCCACGCACTGCCCACCATCGACAAACTGGCTTCAGCCACGACCATCACCAAAACCAGTGGCCACAGCATCCAGCCCAAGCGCTCACGACTGACCCCGCTGCTATTCAATACCGCCATTTCATGGTCAACATACAGTCGACCAAACACCAGCATCAATCCTGCAAAAAAACCCAACGGCAGAATCAGCACCAAAAACTCAGGCAGGCGCAAAGCCACAATACTCAGCAGCACACCGACATCAAGTCGACCTTGTGCCGCCACACCAAAGTATTTAATCAAGCGACCGCCAATCATAATCAGCGTCAGCAATGCAGTAACTACCAGCGTCGTGCTGGCAACTTGACGGATCAAATAGCGACGAATGATCAAAGGAGTACCGTGCGCACAATCGAGACAAATAGCCAATCAGTTTAACTGATTCAATAGACTTGCACAGTAGCCATACGCTTCAACTGCGTAACAGGCTGTTCATGTGTGTCAGACAGTGTTTTAATCTCCCCATATCACACACCCTCTGTGAAGGTCACACGCTCTATGAAAATCACCTTACAAGACACTCTGTCAACCACACCCAGCCAACAAGACATGCTGATTCTGATCGTTGACAGCGAGTCCCCACTGATCCAACGATCTGAACTGTCTGCAACACTGCGTGAGCAACTCAACACGCAACTTAAACAAGCCAATTTTGCTGGCAAACTCGGCGAGCATTTGCCGATTTATCGTCTCGACGACTGCGACTTTGAACAAGCGCTGATTATTGGTATGGGCAAATCGGCAGACTTTAAATCAGGTCAAGCCCAGAGTTTGGCCAGCCAAATTTACAAAGCCACCGCCAGCCGTGCCACCCATTTGGTCATCGCGGTGGATGCTTTACCCGCATCGACGTTTGAACCGTTTGCCTTGGCACTCTCCAATGCCAGCTATCAATTCAACCTCTATAAAAGTAAGCCAAGCGAAAGCATTCTCAAAGGTGCAAGTTTTTACAGTCATGATACCCAAGCACTGAGCAGCCGATTAAGCTTTACCCAAGCAGTGCATCGCGGTCAGAGTTTGGCGCGCAATCTGGCTAATCAACCTGCCAATGTATGCTATCCAGAATACATGGCCGAACAAGCCCTCGCACTGGCTGAGCAATATCCTGATGTCCTCAAAGTCACCGTGCTGGACGAGGCACAGATGCGTGAACTGGGCATGCATAGCTTCTTGGCAGTCTCGCAAGGCTCAGAGCGCAGTGGTCGCTTAGTCACCTTGGAATATACTGGCAAAACTGATGACAGCCAGCCTGTCGTGTTGGTCGGCAAAGGAGTCACATTTGATACGGGTGGTATCTCGATCAAACCCGCGGCGGGCATGGATGAAATGAAGTTTGACATGGCTGGCTCAGCCGCAGTCATGGGGGTCATGCGGGCGTTATGTGTGGCCAAGCTGCCTATTAACGTAGTCGGCGCTTTGGCCTGTGCCGAAAACATGCCTTCTGGCCGTGCCACGCGGCCGGGTGATATCGTCACCTCCATGTCAGGCCAAACCATCGAAATTCTGAATACCGATGCCGAAGGCCGCTTGGTGCTGTGTGACACCTTGACCTACATCAAAAAATTCAATCCCGCCTTGGTGGTTGATATTGCTACCCTGACAGGGGCTTGCATTGTGGCACTGGGCAAAGTGGTGTCAGGCTTGTTTAGCCCAGATGATGCACTGGCCGATGAGCTGCTCCAAGCAGGTCAAACCATCCATGATCGCGTCTGGCGGATGCCTGTTTGGGATGATTACCAAGAACTGCTGGACTCACCCTTCGCGGATATCGCCAATATCGGGGGGCCGACCGCAGGCGCGGTGACGGCTGCATGCTTCTTATCACGTTTTACCAAAGACTATCGTTGGGCGCATTTGGATATTGCAGGCACTTCGCACCTTTCTGGTGCAAACAAAGGGGCAACAGGTCGACCTGTCCCGCTACTGATGCAGTTCTTACGGCAGCGTGCGGCCACCTAACCCATGCCAGATGTTCGGTTTTATGTGATTCAACAGCCTAAACAGCGGGTTGAATCACTGGCCTGTCGGCTGTGTCGGCGTGTGGCAATTGGCGCACAACAACGCCTGTTTGTGCGCTTTAGTCATGCGGATGACATGCGACAGTTCGACGCGCTATTATGGACGTTCGAAGCAGATAGTTTTGTGCCACATGGCATTGATGATCTGGATGCACCCATCTGTTTAGGACTGATCCCACCGCCAGACTTTCAGGGTTGTTGTCTGAATCTGGCCGATGATGCGGTAGACAGCAGCCAGTTTGAGCAAGTTCTTGAAATTATTGGCACTGATCCAGAGGCACGGCAACGTGGACGACAACGTTTTCGAGACTATCGACAGCAAGGGCTGGAACCACAAACCCATCAGGTTTGAGGATATTTTGCGCTAAAAATGACTTAAGGAATCACCACATATGGCCTTGGAACTTGGGCGGGACTTTTCTAAACGCTGGCTGGCTGCGCCTGAAGTCGTGCGCCAACATGTCTACGCCGAACTGCGCAGCATCTGCACGCTGGTTGAACCCGAAACAGATTTTGCCGAATGGCAACAACAGCAGGCACAACTGCCCTCGCTGGATCTGATTATTCAAACTGCACAGGCTGAAGCCCAAGCCGCACCACGCCAAACCACGCCCTCTGGGTCACCACATCAGCAGTTGGCAGTGGATTTAAAAAAGCGCTTTTTGCGTGAAGCGGATGACTTGATTGAGCAAGCACTTGACCCCATCCGTCAGCAGTTACGTGGCTGGTTACAGGCTGAAATGCAGCGACTGCTGGCTGAGCAGCAGCACACGACCGAAACGTCACCACCGAACACACACTAGCTGCCGCGATACGTGCTATAGCCATAGGCATTTAACAGCAACGGCACATGCAAATGTGCTGGGTTGCCTGTCACCTTAAAGTGCAGCTCTGCAACGGGAAAAAATGCATCCATTTGCTTTCGTTCAAAATATTCCGTCAATCCAAACGATAAACTATACACGCCCGCCATTAATGGCTGCTGTAAACCCCACTGCCGCACCCGACCATCTGAATCCGTACGCGCCGTTGCCAACACCTTCCAAATCCCTGCCGTCCGCACCGACAAACTGACCTGTACATCGACCGCAGGCAAGCCACTGCTCAAATCCAACACATGGGTTGAAATACTAATTTCAGGTAATGCACGCGCCATCAATTTTTTTGCTCCAACTTTTATTGACTTTTCGGTTAAGGATTAAGCAATACTCGCCGCTGCCAACTGTGGCATGCGTCTCGGAAGTGGCTGCGCAGCTTGGCTTGACTCACGAATCACGCCAATCAACTGCTCACGGAACCAACGACACTCTGGATCTAAATGACTACGATCATGCCATAACAAATAGAATGAAATTTCTGGAAAATCAATCGGAGACTGCACCACGCTCAGCGGCAACAACCCTTGATAATGCTCCGCAAACATCCTTGGTGCAGAAAATACTGCATCCGTTTGCAACAATAAATAGGGCACCAAATTAAAATACGGCACATGTGAAATCACCCGTCGTTTAATCCGTAAACGTGCCAGATGTAAATCAATCACGCCACGCTGCCCCACGGCATATGGAATCGGTGCAATATGATCTGCATTTAAATAATCATCCAAAGTCATCGGCTGACTGGCCAGTGGATGCTGTTTGCGCATCATACAAACCACTTCATCTTTAAATAACGGCGATAAGCGCAAATAATCAGGCGGCTGCGGCCAATTGCCAATGACTGCATCTAACTCGCCCGACTCCAAAGCATTGGCATAATGATGCTCCGCACCTAACGAATGCAGATTGACTTGAATATGTGGTGCAAGCTGATGTAATCGATCAATAGATCTCTTGCGAAAGTATAAAAGCAGCCTATAATTTGAGCTATGAAATATACTCAGATTCAGTCCTACACGGACTCACAGCTCAAGCGTCTGATCGGTATCGATCAAGCAACATTTACCG
>JAYXXU010000080.1:0-6121 GCA_036019135.1 Pseudomonadota bacterium
ATCACCTGAAGATATATGCAGCCTCAATCAATTGATCGTTGATCAACGGCATTGGATGAATATGCAAGTTGGACAACAGCAGCTCAACGCAAAGCTGATACAGCATGCTATCCCGCGTGCGCCACAAGCGGCTGAGCATTTTAAGGCATGTTGGCAACGGGCGCAGCCCCTGTTGGAGCTGCGGCGTTTATCGCTGTAATACGCCAAGGTTAATGATTGCGTACCTAAAAGATCGCACCAGATGCCATGGCAAGATTCAACATAAATAAGCTGCCTAGTAGTGCAATGGTCGAGAGAATATAAGCCACGATGCGATCCATGCGACTTTTGGCAGCCTGTAACTCTAACAAACTGTCGGCTTCTTCGGCGCGCATTTCCACTTCTTCTGGCCGTGCAGGCTCAGGTAATTGTTGGAGTGTATCAACCAATTGGTTGATCATTTCTGGCGTAAATTGATACGGATCAAAATGTCGCATGTTGTGCCGTTTGAGCAAGTGTTGTACCTGCTCATCTAATGACACGTATTTCATGCTCCAATCCATGAACGACAAATATTCAATCGGCTCCTTGGATAAAATCTCTAAATCCCGATGGCGTGGGTCTTTACGCAGGCTTTCCAATAGATTTTGAATGTCTTGCTCTCGACCTTCTAGACATTGAAAAAAACAGCCATTGCCGTAGTACAACACCCCCACCAGATGACGATGCAGGTTGTTGCGACGGGATTGCGACAGGATACGCGCAACATTCGGCTCGATGCCTGACTGTGCTTTAAAGGGTTTAAATGTCGAGCGGCTGACATAGGTAACACGCATGAGTTCATTCATGGCTTGACTCCTTTCAATCCAGTGTATTTATGGCCAGTATTTGATCTGAGCCATATCAGCAAACCATCCTCGTTGCCTTGATTCAATATGCCGCGAATTGCCCAAAAACACTGATTCAACAGATGTTATACAGTGAGTTAAGCCATCCGATGTGCGGCATAACGATGTTTTAGCATGTCCTGAAATCGCTATTCTGTTGACTGCATCTCAAACTTGCATCATTTTTTATCTGATTCGTCGTATCAAGGTGCGGCGCATACGGGAATGCGGTGTGGCGGCATATTGATATTGCTGTATCAATCGTTGCTGAAAATTGGCTTGTTGCCGCTGTAAATGCTGAATGAATTGTTCTGTACTAGACTGTGTCTCCTGTAGCTGCTGTCTAGATCGATCAATCTGCTCTGCTGCAAAAGTCTGTAGCTCAGCAACACTCTGCACGGCTTGCTCAACCTGCTGTTGATATTGCTGGCGCAACTGATGGTATTGATCGTATTGCTGTTGTTGCAACAAAAGATAGGCTTGTGTCTGTTGTTCGAACTGTGCCAATACGCTTTGATGGATCGCCTGTGCCTGCTGGTAAGCATGGTTTAAGTCAATATATTCGCGCTGTTGTTGCTCAACCTGCCGCTGTAACTGATCAATCCTCGCTAACTGTTGTTGTTGTACCTCCTCAGCTTGTTGCTGTAGTTGCTGTAGCATCTGAATTTGTACTGCATCGTCTTGTTTTTCCTGCTGCCATGCAGCGCGTTCTTGTTGATACTCCTCACGCGCAACTTGTCTGAGTTGCTGCCACCAATCTTGTAGTGTTCCTGTCAATGCACTGGGAATCCCTGTTGGATTGCTGAGCATGGATTGTTGAACGGTCTGCTGGCTCGCCAAAAAATCCTGTTTTGCACGATGAATATCGTTGGCACTGCCCTTGCCGATCCATTGCCGAATTTGCATCCAGCTCGGAATGGGCTGGCCAAGCGTTGTTAACAGTTGACAGCAGATTTTGGCACGCTCATAGGCATTCAATCCTGACCAATTCGGTGTTTGTTGGAGCTGTTGGCTGATGTCCATGCTAGATCGACTCCATACGAGATGATGATACATATCATACTGTATTAACGTACATATATGTATTATTAATCACAAGTGACTTCCGCTAACTGCTATTAGCGGAAGTTGTTGACGCGATGTAATAGGTTTTGTAGCAGACACAGGGTTGATTTGATGTTTGGAGGTCGTTTTGTCTGATCCAGCCCCCCTCCACTCATACGATGGGTATTGATTTGTTGCGAATCGATTACAGACTTATAAGTAAAGATGCTTGGATAGAAGCTGATCGGTATACTGCGCTTGGAATGCGCTTTTAGATTTTTGGATCAAACAAATTGGCGAGTGACTGTCATGAGTATTTATAGCTTAAAACCATTGCTACAACATCAGCTTAGGCCGTACGTCAATCAGTTGGCAACGCGTGGTGTCACCCCCAATCAGATCACCTATACCGCAGCAGCAATCAGCTTATCTGCTGGATTTTTATTGGTGAAGTCACAAAACAACAAGCATTGGTTATTGTTGCCATTCGTGATGACACTGCGAATGGTGTTAAACGCGATGGATGGCATGTTGGCGCGTGAGCATGGCATGCAAAGCCCCGTCGGCGCGGTGTTAAACGAAGTCGGTGATGTGGTGTCAGATACGGCCTTGCTCTACCCGCTAAAAACCTTAAATGGTGTCTCTACGGGCAACACCGCCAAAGTGATTGGCCTATCGTGGCTGACTGAAATCGTTGCGCTCGCGGCACAAAAACTCACAGGTCAGCGTGCCAATATGGGCTGGATGGGCAAAAGTGACCGCGCGGCGGCACTCGGCGCATTGGGCTTATGGGTCGGCTTGGGGTTCCGTACACATCCCTATGCGCTGTTGATCATGCGCGTCATGAAGGTTTTGTTGTTCTTGACCAGCTTGCAGCGGGCAAAATTCATCCGAATGCAGCGCGGTATTGGCATGCAGCAACCAGATGATGCTCACCATCAACAGATTCGCCAACACAATCTACTGACCATTGCTGAGCACTGCCCTGCTAATTATTTTGTCAGTTGGGACGGGTTAAAAATTTATTATCGCCAATGGCATCCGTTGGTTGATCAAGCGCAAACCTTGGCTGAGCCGCATGTGGTAATTTTGCTGCATCGTGGGCATGAGCATTCTGCACGGATGGAAGAATTGGCGCAGCGTTTGGTTGCGCAAGGATTTAGCGTGTTTGCATGGGATGCACGGGGCAATGGCTACTCTGAAGGTGAGCGTGATTATGCCGAGACGTTTGGGCATTATGTGCGTGATTTGGATCAATGGGTGGCTGAGATTCGGCAGTTGACTGCGGTGAGCAACGCGCAGATTTCGGTGATTGCCAGCAGTATGGGGGCAGTCATTGCCAGTGCGTGGGTACATGATTATGCGCCCGACATTCGTGCATTGGTGTTGGCAACTGCTGCCTTTAAGATACGCCTATATGTGCCATTTGCTGTGCCTATGCTCAAAGGGGTGCGCCATTTTGGACTGATGAATCAGGTCAGCAGTTACGTCAAAGCGCGGATGTTGACGCATGATGTGCAGATTCAGAACAGCTACCAACAAGATCCATTGATTTCTACATCAATCCGTACGGATTTGTTGATTGATACTGCTGCAACAGGACAGCGACTGGTCGATGATGCAGGCGCTATCACCACCCCAACGCTCATGCTCTGTGCAGGACAGGACTGGGTGGTGGATTGGCGTAGTCAGCGGCAGTTTTATCATGGCTTATCATCATCTTGGAAGGAGTGGCAATATTACCCTGAGGCGTATCATGCGCTATTTCATGAAAAACATCGGGATCAGGTATTTGAACGCTGTATCGACTTTATTCAGCGGGTGATTCAAGCGCCTGTCATGCCTACATCGGTTAAAAATCAGCACCAACACGGCTATAGTCGAGATCGTGCCGATGAACTATTGCTACCGACCCGCAATCCTGCATTCAAATTAACCAAGTGGATGATGCAACAGTTTGGCGCGCAAAGCGACAGTATGGCGGTTGGGCTAAAACAGGGCTTTGATTCAGGCCATTCACTCGAAAAAGTCTATCAAAACCAACCCGGCGGCTCATCTAAACTGGGTAAGGCACTGGATCAAAACTATTTGAATAGTATTGGTTGGCGTGGCATTCGGATCAGGAAGGCACACCTCAACGAACTGTTGAATCTCGCGTTGGCACAACTGAGCCACGCCAAAGTCCATATCGTGGATATTGCCGCAGGGCACGGACACTATCTGTTTGACTTACTCAAAATCAATCCGCGTGTGCAGGTACAGATGCGTGATTATCAGGCAGACAATATACAGGCCATGCAGCAGCAGGCAGAACAGCGTGGTCTGATGGATCGGCTACAGGTGGTGCAAGCGGATGCATTTGATCTGAACAGCTATACCACCAAACAAAAATTTCATATTGGTATCGCCTCTGGCTTGTTTGAGTTATTCAGCGACAATCAGTTGATTGATCAGGCATTGCTTGGATTATCTAAACAAATCCATACAGGTGGCTTGTTGCTGTATACCAACCAGCCTTGGCACCCTCAGCAAGAGTTTATCGCACGGGTACTCGACAATCATCAAGGCCAGCCTTGGGTGATGCGCTGTCGTAGTCAGGCCGAAATGGATCAGTTGGTGCGTGATGCAGGGTTTGAGAAACTGGACATGCGGATTGATCAACATGGGTTGTTTACAGTGTCATTGGCGATCAAGCGCTAATGGCCGTCGCCGCTTTGCCTTACCAGCATGCGATGTTGTTTGCTGGTGGTGGTCGTCGTTTTGGTTATTATCTGGGCTCATATGCAGCGGCTGTTGAGTGTGGCCGCCCGCCTGACTTGATCGTTGCCAGTTGTGGTGGTGCGATTGCCGCGGCAATGATTCAGATTGAGCCATCGATTCATGCCCAGCAACAATGGCTCTATAGCCGTGATCTATATGCGGTGTTTCAACGCTTTCAAGCCAAGCAGACTCAGCGGTTGATTCAGCACGTGGGCTATGCTGCGGTGCGTTCAGTTGCATCTGCTCTTTTGTCCGCTTGCCATACACCGAATTTGACGCGTTGGGCGATGTTTGACGTGGCTGATGAAGACAAGACTCCGCTATTCGATTGCTTTGACGTGAATCGCTCTCAAGATACGGCATCGGTCAAATCTAGGGTGGATATTGCAATTGTCGGCAGCCAAATACTGGATCAATCACACGAGACAACTTTTCAGCCTGTGTTGTTTAGTCCATCCGTACGCCTACAGCAGCATCTTAAAACTGTGCCTGATTCGATTTTGTCACCAGATTCACTGATCCAATCGACATGGCAGGCCAAGCGCAAAATCGCATCTGATTTTCAGTGGGCAAAACTGAGTCTGCCCGAAGCCGTTCGCATGTCGATCAGCGATATGTTTTATTTGCCACCCTTGGTGGTCAATCAGCGGCAATATTTGGGTGGTGTGCTGAATTTAACCCCGTTTGAGCTATTGCTTGCTTGCGCCCAGCGTTGCACCTTGGAGGTGAAGTCTGTTTATTCTCGTGGATTGGCAGCGCCTGCGATTCAATCGGTGTTCGGATTTGATCCGAATCGGCGTTTACGCGACTATCATGATTTGATGTTGCTCCCCCATGCGGACGAATTAGGGACTCAGATCAGCTGGTTTGATAGTAGTGATGCCAGTCGCTGTTTGCCACAGGGCATATTTGCTACACGTTTGCATCTTCGATCATTGCAGTTAATGCCTATTTTTCCAAGTTATGCTGAATATCAAGCCATCATGGCAGCGCATTGGCAGTATGGTTATCAACGTGGTCTAGAGGCATTTTCGACCTCTTTGCAACCGCCAAGGATTCGACACTACTCCCAATCTAGTGTCTCGGCCCAACTCTATCAGCGACTAACAAAAGGATAATGATCATGCGTCAGCATGTCGTGATTATTGGGGGAACATCAGGCATTGGTTTAGGCTTGGTACAGTATTATCTTGCCCAAGGTCATCAGGTCAGTACCTGTGGACGAGATCTGAATAAAATTCCCAGCACTCTTCGAACTAATCCCGATTTACAAGCCTATCGTGTGGATGTAACACAGCCTGAACAGCGGTCAGATTTTTTTGATCGAGTCACACAACCGATTGATTTGCTATTTTTTTGTGTTGGATTTTATCTCAATGAGCGTGTATTTGATTTAGATCGTGCGAGCAGCCAACGGATGTTGTCGACCAATTTATTGAGCTTTCAGGCTT
>JAYXXU010000081.1:0-17030 GCA_036019135.1 Pseudomonadota bacterium
AGTTCGGTCGGTTCTAGTGCACGCTTGGCATTTTCGATGGTTTTAATCACATACAAGCCACCACCAGCGTAGTTGGCTGTGTTAGAGCCTGCCAAGGCATAAGCGCCAAGTGTTTGACCAATTTGCGTTTGCTCATTCGAGCCGATCACGTAGCCCTTTTGGGCAGCTAACATGCGCTGTGATAATTCAGCAGCCGAACTGATTGGTAATGGATTCGGGGGGAATTGTTGTCCTGCACAGAGTGCTGCGTTTTTGGGTTGTGCAATCGGTAGGTTCTTACTGAGTGCAATTGGGTCGGTTGGCGTCGGATTTAGCCAGTTGATGGGGGGCGCAGATTTGGGTTGTGTCGTAATCCGTGGCTGACTGGCCAGTTTGAGCGTGGCACGAGTTATTGCTGTTCGCGGGAGGGCTTTGAGCTCTGCAATGGCAGCGTCGAGTTGTGCTTCGATTTGGCTGCCTTGTATCACACCTGCAACCACTTGATTGTTTTCTCTAATTGCCTGTTTTGCTTGCTGGGTCAGATAGCCATTGGCGGCTAATGATTTTTTGGCGCTGGCAAATGGAATCAAGTCGGGTTGAATGGTGTCCGCAGTTGCAGTCGCCAAAGCGGCTGGATCAGCACCAAGCTGTTGAACCGTCAGGTCTAGCCATTGCTCGATTTTTTGGTTAATTCGGGTCAGAATTTTGGGGTCTGCTGTCGGTACAGCCGCGACATTCAGTGTGACGGTTGGACAGCGTAATTTGCCGTCACCAACCTCAAGCGTGACATCGCCGCCCTTGAGCGGGGTGATTGGGTGAATTGGGGCAGTCAGGCTGAGTGGCTCACCAGCTTGAGTTTGGTTAAATAAACCAGCATGAATATATTGGTTTTTGCCATCGCTGGCGATAATTCGAAAACTGGGTTCAGCAAAATTTTTAGGCAGCCCAGTCAGCGTCAGTTGCTCCAAAAAGCCAGCTTTGGTTTTATTCAGACGGAGCTGACAGCTCTTGACCTCACGACCCAGCGGCTGTTCCAGTGCCTTATACGCAGTGATGATTGGAGGAGATTGGGTTGGGTTTTGACGAGGCGCTTGATGATCATCGCCACATCCAGCGAGGCTCAGGATAGCGACACTGAATAAGCCGCTATAATAAATTTTATGGTGTTGGTTCGGCATGATCTTCCCCTCATACATTGCCAGTGTTTTGACCATTTTTGTTGGCCTGTCCGCTGGGCATGGCTAAAAATCAACCCTTTTAGCATAGCTTGATTTTGTTTAATTTAAGACAAAACTTGCGAATTGAGATTAAAAAGATTGAAAACCGCGTGCTGGATCACAATTTTTTGCCAATATTATTGCGACTGTTCATTTGATTTAGCGTACAGCTTGGCTTGTACTGTCTAACAGGTATCAGTCAATGTTAGTCGCCGTTTGGCGGATAGACCGACTATACTAGGAGATCCTAAAAGGAGGCGAAACTGTTTATGTCCCGTGTTGCGCGTTATCATGCTGACCGTACCAATCAAAAACTGTATTTTGCGCGTCTCGCCTGTAAGGAAGCGAACCAGACCGCAAATGTGCAAGCCGCCCAAGGTGCGCGTGAGGCAGCGGTATTTCATCTGCATGGTGCTGTATTAGCATTCTTGCAAGAGCTGGTTCGCTACTACAAAATTGACGGTGATCGGCAGCCAACGCTGACCAGTGTCAAGGCCAAGATGGCCGAGCGTACGCAGGTCTCACCTGAAATCACGATTTTAGAGCAACTGAGTCGGGATGGGTTTTTGGCGGAGTTGAGTCATGCCTATCTGGCTTGTCAATATGCACCAGAGCCACCAGAAGCAACGCCCGATGATGAGGGATCATCCAATCTGATTCTCAAAGTCACGCAAAGCCCGCAAGCATGGCTACCAGATGTGCAGATCTTGCGTGAATGGCATAAATCTTTGACCCAGTTGATCGAAGGTTTTCGTGGCGAAATGATTGAATTTTAGGCAAAACCTAAAACAGTCCTACAATAGGGCTTGAAAAAGCCCACAAATGAACGCATTGTGAAAGAGGCTGCATAGTGTTGGACTATGCAATATAGGGTTTAAACGATAGTGCATTGAGGAGGCAAGTTTATGGGTTCTATGATGAATGACCGTAATTCTCCCATTTCGAAAGAGGTGATGCTGGAGTTGGTACAGTTGGATAACGGTGACTTGGTTTTACGCCCAACAGAGGGGGAAGGCGAAGCATTGGTCTCTATTCAGTTTTCGGATGGGGTGCAGGAAGCCTTGGGCGATCAACTGCATGGCGTTGGACAACAAATGATTCAAGCCGCTTTACACATGATTATGGAGCGTCAAGCTGCCCGTTGGCATGCCCAAGTGCTGGATGAAGAGCCTGTTCGATTTAGCTAAATCGTTGCCCCTAAAAAAAGGCACAATTTGTGCCTTTTTTTAGGGGCAACAGCCGCTAATGCGCTTTGGTATGTTGTACCCCACTTTGCATCGCAATATAGCCACTCATTTGGTCGGCGAGCGCCTGTTGTGCCATGAATACCGTACCAATATTTTCCGACTCTAGCCGCTGCGCCTGTTCATCCGTCTGCGCCCACAACACGATACGAATGTTCGGATTGAGCATTCGAGCAATCTCGACCATCCGCCGTACCTCTAAAACATCATCCTTGGTGGCGACCACCAGTGTGCTGGCACGTGCGATATGGGCTTGAATCAATACAGCAGGTTCGCTGGCATTGCCAGAAACGGCTGGTTTGCCTTGGGTGCGTAAGTCTTCGACAATCTCTCGATTCTGGTCTGCAACCACATAGCGAATCCCCTGTTGCTCAAAATTCTGGGCAATCCGACGGCCTGTTTCGCCATAACCGACCAGCACCACCTGACCAGTCAGATATTGATGATCTACTTCATCAGGCAGCATCGCAAGCGGATCGCCACTGCGTTCCAACAGGCGTGCCAAATGTGAGCGTTGACGCACCCAGTTTTGTACAGGCTCAATCAGTGAAAAAATCGCAGCATTTAGTGTGATCGAGACCAAAGCACCCGCCAAGATCAGGTTTTGTGCCTCTAAGGTCAGCAAGTCCAGCGCGATACCAAGAGTGGCTAAAATAAATGAAAATTCACCAATCTGCGCCAAGCTTGCACCCACAGTTAGCGCCGTATTCAGCGGATAACGGAAAAATAACACCAATGCAACTGCGGCCAATGTTTTGCCCAGCACAATAATCGCAACCACCGCCAAAACGTGTAGCGGTTCATCCACCAAAATACTGGGGTTAAACAGCATCCCAACCGATACAAAGAATAAAATCGAAAAAATTTCACGTAGCGGTAACGTCTCTTCTTCTGCTCGATGGCTAAAATCAGACTCCTTGACCACCATGCCAGCAATGAATGCGCCAAGCGCCATCGAGACTCCAAAGATTGCATACGAGCCATAGGCGATACTGACCGCCGCAGCCACTACCGTTAAGGTAAACAGCTCACGTGAACCAATCCGAGATACCAGTAGCATCAGTTTGGGGATAAAGCGTTTGCCCACGAGGAACATCAGTGCAATGAATGCCGCGACTTTGAGCAATGTCACCACAACCGTCATCCAGATGCTTTGATCAGGTGATGCACCTTCCAGTGGTTTGCCACCCAGAAATACGGCTGCCAATGGTAACAGTACCAACGCCAACACCATGGCCAGATCTTCCACCAGTAGCCAGCCGACCGCGATACGACCATTGACTGAGTCAAGCAAGCCACGTGCTTCTAGCGCCCGCAACAGGACAACGGTACTGGCCACAGATAAGCACAAACCAAACACAAAGCCTGAGCCGAGCGGCCAACCCCATAAATGTGCGACCCCCATCCCCAAGAGCGTGGCAACTGCCATTTGTACAATCGCACCTGGAATCGCAATCTTGCGCACAGCTTTGAGGTCAGCAATCGAAAAGTGCATCCCAACGCCAAACATCAAAAACATCACGCCAAGCTCAGCCAACTGATTGGCCAAGTTCATGTCCGCGACCACACCAGGTGTATTAGGACTAATACAAATCCCCGCAATCAAATAACCCACCAAAGGCGGTAGGCGTAATCGTGAGGCCAAATAGCCAAACACTAGCGCAAGGCCAAAACCCAGCGCCAGTAGTACAATTAAATCGACGTTATGCGGCACAAGATGCTCTCCAAAAAACAAGCACAGACAATTCGTACAGGTCATCACGCATAAAACGTGCCTGTTTTAATCATCAAAATCCAAAGAAAGTCAAAAAACCATCAAATTCATTTGGAGTGTACAGCGTTGTTTTTATAAAACTAAAAAAAGCCACAAGAAACCTAAAAAAAACGACCCAGTCAATGGGTCGTCTTTCGAACAAAAACCAATTACTTGATTTTTGCTTCTTTGAAAATCACATGCTGACGAATTTTTGGATCAAATTTCTTGATCTCCATTTTCTCAGGCATGGTGCGCTTGTTCTTGGTCGTGGTGTAAAAATAACCAGTACCAGCGCTAGAAACGAGACGAATCTTGTCACGCATGGATCAAGCTCCTTAGATTTTTTGGCCTTGGGCACGAAGGTCAGCAACGACTTTTTCGATACCCAATTTGTCAATGATGCGCATTCCTTTACAGGTCAAGCGTAGACGCACGAAGCGCTTTTCGCTTTCCATCCAGAAACGATGATAGTGCAGGTTCGGCTCGAACCGGCGTTTGGTTTTTTTATTTGCGTGCGAAACGTTGTTGCCAACCATTGGACGCTTGCCGGTAACTTGGCAAACCTTTGACCTGGTGAACACCACTGGGACGATTTTGTGGGTTGACAAAATCGGCCGCCACTAAAAAATGGATTGATTAAAATCAAGGGGCGTTTTATAGCAGAAAAACGCCCCCCGAACAAGTCTAATTCAAATAAGTCTGCCGAAATGACCGCCTTAGCGGAGCAGCGCTTTGAACATAATTTTGTGAACCGACTTGTTAAATGGTGGCAAAATCATGCGTAGTGCATAGAAGCGCGGCTTGACCATCACCGAGCGAGCGTGACTCATGGTCAAGAAGCCTTCCTGTCCATGATATTTACCCATGCCCGATGCGCCAACACCACCAAACGGTAGATCGTCTTGCGCGACATGCGTAATCACAGCATTTACACCAAAATGACCAGAATGGGTCTGCCGTGATATCGCATCAGCCCGTTGATCATCATAGTCAAAATAATAAAACGCCAATGGCCGTGGCCGTGCGTTGATGTACTGGATGGCCTCATCAATTTGGTCATACTCATGAATCACCAGCATGGGGCCAAACAGCTCCTCTTTACACACCAACATATCATCCGTCACATTGCTGATCAGGGTGGGTACGAGCTTACCTGAACCATCCAAATCCTCGCCAGCAGGATTGATTTCGACAATATCTGCGCCAAGATCACGCGCATCATCTAGATAGCGCTGGAGGCGATTGTACTGTTTGTCATTGATAATCGAGGTGTAGTCAGGGTTATTCCGCAGTGTCGGATAGGTACGCGCAATCATATGCCGCATTTGGGCAATGAAGGCTTTGGTTTTGCCTTTGGGCAAGAAAATATAGTCTGGTGCAACGCAGGTCTGTCCCGCATTCCAAAGCTTACCAAAGGTAATCCGCTCTGCAACGTCGCGCAATGGTGCAGATGGGTGTACGACCACAGGAGACTTGCCACCCAATTCTAACAGGACGGGGACAAGGTTTTCGGCAGCGGCGGCCATGACGGTTTTGCCGACATTGGTTGAGCCAGTGAAGGTCAGTTGATCGAACGGTAGACGGCAAAAAGCATCAGAAATTGCGCCACCACCATTGACGACGGCAACAATTTCCGTTGGGAATACTTCTGCCAAAATCCGCTCCAGAACCTTACCAAAACGGGGTGACGCGCTGGAGATTTTGAGCATGGCGTGATTGCCTGCCGAAAGCGCACAAATCAGTGGGCCGACAGATAAAATCAGCGGATAGTTCCATGGTGCCATGATCCCAACGACACCAAGTGGTTGGTATTGCACCCAGCCTTTAGCTGGTTGGTGCAAGGCGCTGATGTGGCGTTTGGAGCTTTTCATCCACTTGCCAAGGTTCTTGCTGTTATAAGTAATATGATCCAGACAAGTCATGACCTCGCCGATCTTGGTCTCATGAATTGAACGATTGCCAAAATCATCACTAATCGCTTGGCAAATTTCGTCTTGGTGTTTGACCAAGGTTTGGCGTAGACGTGATAGGCGATCCAACCGTTCGGCCAATGAGGGAACGGGATTTTGTTGATAGGCGGCTTTTTGCAAAGTCAACAGATTGTGCATGCATTGCAATTCAGGCGGCATGTTATCAGTGAGGGAGGGTTGCAGGATGCTGTTCATATCAGCTCAGAATTCATTTGCTAGCGTTATCTTGTTTTTTAGAGTAATTGCTCTAAGTTGTCAACTTGTTTTGCGCGTAATAGCCTGTAGGATGTTGAAGTCTATTGATCATGGAGTTGTGTTCCCATGAAAACACGCGATCGAATTTTGCAGGCCAGCTTACAATTGTTTAATGAGCGCGGCGAGCGTGCGGTCACGACCAATCATATTGCGGCTGAGCTGGGGATTAGCCCTGGCAATTTGTATTATCATTTTCGGAATAAAACCGAAATTATTACTGAGCTACTTGAGCAATATCAGCATGATATCTTGGAATTATTGATTGTGCCGACAGATCGGCCGCTTACAACGACAGATAAATTGGCGTATTTTCATGCGTTAAGCAGTCAATTTTGGCGATTTCGTTTTTTGCATCGTGATATTCATCATCTGATTGAGATGAGCGATGATCTACGTAAGCGCTATCCGATATTTTCTCGCCAAGTGATGCAGCGTGGTAAAAAAATCTATGAAGGTTTTGTGGCAGCCGATTTGATGCGGGCGACTCCCGCAGAGATTGAGGCGTTGATCATTAATGTGTGGATTGTACTGACCAATTGGTCAAATTTTTTGTTTATGTCAGGTCACTTGTCACGCGCAGACAATATGGATGAGCGTTGGTTACGGCAAGGTTTGCGTCAAATGGTTTTTCTGGAAGGGCCTTATCTGACCGCTGAGGGGCGAGTGATTTATGATCAACTGCTTGATACTTATGGGGAAGCGAACTGGTTTGATGACTAAATGGGGATAAGTGTGTTGTGCGTCACTAAGATTGCCAATTGGTATTAAGTCAAGTAAAGTCTGGTAAGGCAGCGCAGGGCATGTGTTGTACGACAGGATTGAATTTTTAACAGCAGGTTTTTGAGGTCATAACAATCATGGATTTGAATATTCACTTGGGACAAAAAGCGAAGGTTGGTGCGCGCTTAACCCTGCTGGCAGCAGCAGTTGCACTGGCTTCTTGTGGGGGTGGCGGCGGTGCGTCCGATGCAGTTGGGAATCCCAAGCCACCAGCACCAAGACCAGAGGCAGGTGGTGGTACAGCAGTTAAGGTGGACAGTTTACGTGTGCTTGAAATTGGGATCTATGATGCTGCTGGTAATCCCTTATCTAATGTTGGTGCGTCTGGCGCCGTCTTAAAGGTTAAAATTACCACAGAGCGCGGACAAGCAGTTAAAGAAGCTCTAGTTAATTTTAGTAGCAGTGCAGATGATTTAGTTTTTGGCAATACTTCAGGTGCTGTTTTAACAGACGCGAATGGTGAGGCACAGCTATTTTTTAAGCCTGTTAGTACAGAGGTGTCAGGTGCATATACTTTGTTTGTCGCCGCAATGTATGATGGGAGTGAAGGCAGTTTTGAAGCGAATCGCTCAATCAAAATATCTGTATCTCCTACAAATGTTAGTTTAACTGAACTTGCAGTCGGTGATGCAGTCCTTCCATCAGGTGGACAGACCAGTATTAGTCTAAAAACGCAGGATATAGCGACGAACACACCACTTAATGGTGTGACGGTGAATTTTTCGTCCGATTGTGGACAGGTCACACCGAGTAGCTATAACTCTGCTAATCAAGGTGATGTACTGGTTTCATATAAAGCGGTCAATGCTGATGGCACCCTATGTGCGGGTACGGTAAATATTAATGCATTGACCAATGCTGGCTCTTCAAGCCAAAACCGCACGACTTCTCTGGTTGTAGAAGCCCCAAAAGTGACCTCAATGCTTTATCCAGAGGGTCAAGCTGCAACGATTGGGATTGAGGGTAGCGGCTCCTCATCGCAAGCCTTAGTGAAATTTGTAGTGTATTCTAATAATACGCCAATCGCAGGCAAAGAAGTCACCTTCTCCCTCGAAAAATCTCCGCTAGGTTTGTCGATTGGTGAGTCAGGTCGTACCACTTGGTCAGTGAAAACTGATGAAAATGGTGAGGCGCCCATTACAATTTATCCTGGCTCCACACCGGGTCCTGTCGAAATTAGAGCCACAGTAGTTGATAGTCCAGAGATTTTTGCGCTATCTAAAGATATTAGTGTAGCCAGTTCTCGTGCTTCACAAGAAGGGCTAAGCTTGGCATTGACCGCGAATAATATTGAGGGCTGGAACTATGATGGCACACAGTCTACATTGACAATGCGTGTGGCCGATAAGTTTGGCAATGCGGTGCCCGATGGGACAGTGGTTAACTTTACGTCTGAAGGTGGACAAATTGCGAGTTCCTGCGCCACTGTCAAGGTTGAGGGGATTTCTCAATGTGCTGTCGTGTTTGAGTCGCAAGACTTCCGCCCACTAGATGGTCGGGTGACGATCTTGGCTGTGGTTGAAGGAGAAAAGGCCTATGTTGACAATAATAAAAATAATATGTTCGATGCGGGTGATATGATTACTTCCAATATTGGCGACACGTTCCGTGATGACAACGAAAACGGTGTCTATGATGCAGGTGAGTTGATTTATCCATTACGCTCTGGTGCAGCTGGTACGTGTAGTAGTGGGCTAAGTGTGCATCGTCAGCCTAATATGCCAAATACTTGTTCTGAAGAGTTAGATGCGCCATTACGCTCACAACTTGTGATGCTTCTTGCTGGGAGTCGTCCACACATTGAGGTACTGGAGGCTTCTCGGAAATATTACGAGGTTAAGATCTGGAGCATTGGACCTACTGATTCAGCGGGAAATTATATTTTGCCGATGCCTGGTGGTACTACGGTAGAGGGATCTATTGTCAAAGGTTCTGATAGTTCGGAGTGTACGCTGGCCTTTACTTCTGGTGAGTCGACTATTCCTAGTGTTGTTGGGACTGGATTTATTGCAGAGAATGCAGGACGAGTGCCTGACTTAGGAACTACACATGGCTTTACCATGAGAGATTGCACCGCAATTGATGCACTTGCAATTACAGTTACCACTCCTAAAGGTATTAAGGTCAGTACGTTGTACGCACTGCCTTAAATTTTGAATCAAAAAAACCCTGCTTTGGCAGGGTTTTTTATCAAGTATCAAAACTTATAGCGCACACCAACATTCCCTGCATAAATATCGCTGTCGTACTGCATAAACTCAGCTCCCAAACCAAAATTCTGGTTGAACATGACAGTTGCGCCTACACCAGCCGCAAAAGATGTGCCATAGCTATTTTCAGAAATCCCTGGGCCTTTAACTTGAATATCTGCATAGTTTGCACCGAGCAATGCATATACTGTGAATTGATCATTCAAGGGCAGGTTGGGACGGAGATACAAGCCATAGCTACCACGATTTTTGACTTCGTAGCGCGCTGTACTGCCATCGGAAAATGTAACGGTAAACTTGTCATCGGTTACACCATAAGAGGCTTGTGCTTCAACACCGATATATTTGGCGAGGTCTGTCCCAGCACGCACCAGAATGCTACCTAGTTTGACCGAGGGCGAGGTGTCAATTTCGGAATATTGATAGTCAATGCCAACATAAGGCTGTTCAGGTTGCTGCATAAAGCTTTGGAAGTCAGCATGTGCAGCAGTGCTGGCTAACATGACGGTGACAAAAGCAAATAGGGTATTTTTCATTACACAATTCCTTGATTGTTGATCATACAGCCGATACACAGATAGGACGGCATTACACAATGGACTCTATCCGGTCGCTGTTGCGAGTGTAGCGCAATTTGATGCGTTTTCATCGATTTTCGAGCTAGAATGCGGATCGTTTTTAGACCAGATGGGTCTTTTTTCTTTGTATGGATATTCTCGCAATGACTACAGCACATACTGCGCGGCTTTTGATTACATGCGCGGATCGTTCAGGGATCGTTCAGGCCGTTTCGAGTTTTTTATATCATCATGGCGCAAACATTACGGCACTAGACCAATACGCGACTGAGGCGCAAGGCGGCACGTATTTTATGCGGGTCGAATTTGAGCTGGAGCGATTGCAAGATAGCCGAGAGATGATTAGTCAGACATTTGGTGAGACAGTCGCTGTACAGTATCAAATGGACTGGCATATGGCGTTTGTCAGTGATATTAAAAAAGTCGGTATTTTGGTGTCAAAGTACGATCATGCGTTACTTGAGGTGCTATGGCGGCACTCGCGCGGTTTACTGCCTTGCGAAATCACGCATGTGGTAAGCAATCATGAGGATCTGCGTGGGGCTGTAGAAGGCTTTGGTGTGCCATTTAGTGTGGTCAAGGTGACCAAAGAGATTAAAGCCGAAGCTGAGGCGCAGATTAACCAAATCATGGCTGGCAATGATCTGTTGGTGTTGGCGCGCTACATGCAGATTTTATCTGCGGATTTTGTCGATCAATGGCCAATGCGGATCATCAACATTCACCACTCGTTTTTGCCAGCTTTTGTGGGGGCTGATCCCTATCGGCAAGCCTACGATAAAGGGGTCAAGCTGATCGGTGCAACCGCGCACTATGTGACGGCTGATTTGGATCAAGGGCCGATCATTGAGCAAGATGTCGAGCGGGTAAGTCATCGCTATAGTGTCGCAGATCTGCGTGAGCTGGGTGAGGATGTGGAGCGAAATGTGCTGACTCGTGCAGTGCGCTGGCATTTGGAGGATCGAGTGATTGTGTATGGTAATAAAACCATTGTGTTTGATTGATATCTTCGAACCTTCGTACTCAGCAAAATGAGCCATGATGAATAAACCCAAGATTGATCTGGCACAACCTGTCACGTCATCCAGCCAACACGCTACGCCTGTCTATCCCTTGGGGCTGCTGCTCAGTCTGTATGTGGCACAAGGTCTACCCGCAGGCTTTATTACACAGGCATTACCTGCGATTCTGCGTCAGCACAATGTCTCGTTGACCATGATTGGGTTTGTGGGGTTCTTGCTACTGCCGTGGGCATTGAAGTTTCTATGGGCGCCCGTGGTGGATCGGCATTATCGTGCCTCAGTTGGTCAGAGTCGTAGTTGGATTGTGCCAACGCAGATCGGTGCTGCATTGCTGGTTGCATCGATTGCATGGATTGATCCAGCGCGCTTGAGTGATCCTGCGGTATTGCTGCCGTTTTTTGCGATGTTGTTTGTGTTGAATCTGTTGGGGGCGACACAAGATGTGGCCACGGATGGTTTGGCTGTACGCATGTTGGGCACGCATCTGCGACAGTGGGGTAATGCGGTTCAAGTGACGGGCTATCGTTTGGGGTTGATTATTGGCGGTGGTGGCCTGTTGTTGGTGCTGGGCACATGGGGCTGGATGCCAGTGTTCTTGGCGATGGCTGGACTCATTGCCCTCAACACCTTGCCGATTTTATGGTTTCGTGAGCCAGTATGGCCACATACGTTGCCGCAGAGTCAACCTTCTGAAGCCAAGGCAAAGGCAACATGGTGGCGGCGGTTTCAGGTGCAGTTTGGCTATTTTTGGCACAGTGCTGAGATGCGGGCATGGTTGACAGTGTTGTTGGTGTTTAAGATCGCCGATGGTTTATCCAGTTCGATGGTCAAACCCATGATGGTCGATATGGGCTATCGTTTGGAGCAAATTGGCCTGTTGGCAAGCATTATTGGGTCTGCTTCGTCTTTGATTGGTGCAGGAATCGGTGCATTGTTGATCCGTCGTTTGGGGCGTTTTACTGCTTTGATTAGCTTTAATGCCTTGCAGGCACTGTGTACAGGATTGTATGCCTTGGCGGCGTGGCGTTTTGAGGTGACAGGATTTGCCAATACGTGGCTGGTGTTTGGGGTCAATGCGATTGAGCATACAGCAGGTGCGATGGCATTGGTGGCACTACTGACGTTGGCGATGGATTATGCGAGACCGCAACGAGCGGGCAGTGACTTTACCTTTCAAGTGTGTATGGTGACGCTGATTGGGGGAACAGGGCATTTGGTTAGTGGTGTGCTGGCTGATCAATTGGGATATGGCTGGCATTTTGTGCTGAGCGCTTGTGTGGGAATTGTCTTGCTATGGCCTTTGCTGCGTTGGGGGCGAATCTACCAAAGCAATGCACTGCTGATTCGACCATACATGAGCCTACAACGGCGGTCGAATCAGTAGCTCTAGCACTAATTTGCTGCCGACAAAGCCAATCAACAGCAGACCAAAGCCTGTCAAGGTAAAGCGAACGGCGCGCTGCCCACGCCAGCCAAAACGCCAGTGTCCAATCAATAGGGCGGCGAACACCAGCCACGACAAAACACTGAAAAACGTCTTATGCACCAAGTGTTGTGCCAGTAGGTTGTCTACGGCCAGACCACCCAGCAGTAATGCCGCGGTTAATAGACCAAAGCCAACCAGCAGCATATCGAACAGCAAGCCCTCCATGCTTTGCAGCGAAGGTAATAAGGTGACCCAAATCCGCCGTTCGCTGCGGTGCTTGAGTTCGCGATTTTGAGCAAACAACAACATGGCCTGCGTTGCCGCCATAAACAATAAGCAATAAGCGGCTAGAGATAATAAAATATGCGCTTCTAAGCCATGACTAGCGTTTGATAGTGGCGTATAAGGCGCTTGCCAGAGTGTACCCGCCAAGAGCCCTAATGCAGCGACTGGAATGCCGAGTAAATTCAAACCCAGTACAGGCCGATAGGTCGAAAAAATTACCGAAAATCCCAGCATCAGCCATCCTGTGAGGGACAGGATATTGAACAAGTTGAAGTCGATGCCATGCGAAGTCATCAAGCGCGGCATCAAAACCAATCCATGTAGCACCAAGCCAATCCAAAGTAAATTGAGGCTGGCCAAGCGTCTGGGTGGGCGTTTATTGAGCAAATGGCTATACAAATGCCAAAATACCCCCGCATACACGGCAAGGGCAATAATCATCAAGGGCAGTAATAGGGCACTCATGCCAAGGCATCATCTTCTATAAAGGGCGAATTCAGCCGTAAATCATCACAGCATCGACAAGAACATTGCTTATCCTATAGCATCTGGCGCTAGTTTTTCCTATGCTACTGGTTATTTTTCCAGATTTGTATTTGATCATGTTTGACACTCTTACCGATCGCCTCTCGCAAAGTCTGCGTAATATCTCGGGCACAGGGCAGCTTACCGAAGACAATATCAAAGATACTCTGCGTGAAGTGCGCATGGCCTTGCTGGAAGCGGATGTTGCGTTGCCTGTGGCGCGTGAATTTATTGACAAGGTCAAAACCGAAGCCTTGGGGCAAGAAGTCCTCAAGCAACTGTCACCTGGCCAAGCATTCGTCAAGATCGTACATGATCAATTGACCGAAATGATGGGGGCAGCCAACGAAACGCTGGATCTGAACGCCAAGCCACCCGTGATCATTTTGTTGGCAGGTCTGCAAGGTGCAGGTAAAACCACCACCGCGGGTAAGCTGGCGCGCTTCCTCAAAGAACGACAAAAGAAAAAGGTCATGATGGTCTCGGCTGATATTTATCGGCCTGCGGCGATTGAGCAATTGCGCACTGTTGCGGGTGATGTGGGTGCGTTATTTGTCAGCTCAGAGGCATCTGAAAACCCGATTGCGATTGCCAGTCGAGCGATTGAGCAAGCCAAAATCCAGTTTGCCGATGTGTTGATTGTGGATACGGCAGGTCGTTTGCATATCGACGATAGCATGATGGAAGAAATCAAAGCACTGCATGCATCGATTAAGCCAACCGAAACGCTTTTTGTGGTCGATTCCATGACGGGGCAGGATGCAGCCAATACAGCCAAAGCCTTTAATGATGCACTGCCGCTCACAGGCGTTATTTTGACCAAGACTGATGGTGATGCACGCGGTGGTGCGGCATTGTCAGTGCGTGCGATTACGGGCAAGCCCATCAAGTTTTTGGGGATGGGCGAAAAGTCAGATGCGCTAGAGCCTTTCCACCCTGAGCGGATTGCACAACGTATTCTCGGCATGGGTGATGTGCTATCGCTGGTTGAGGAAGTCGAGCGTAAAATCGACAAAGAAAAAGCCGAAAAAATGGCGAAGAAGCTGCAAAAAGGCGGTGCGTTTAACCTTGAAGACATGCTGACCCAGTTTGAGCAAATGCGGCATATGGGAGGGATGGCCAGCTTTTTGGATAAATTACCTGGCATGAGTGGTAGTGGCATTCAGCAGGCGGTGCAAGAGGCCAATCCCGAAGGTGCGATGAAAGGCATGGAGGCGATTATTCAATCCATGACCATCAAAGAGCGCCGTAATCCTGATCTGATCAATAGCAGTCGTAAGCGTCGGATTGCTGCGGGTTGTGGTAAAAACATTCAGGATGTCAATCGCTTGCTCAAGCAGCACAGCCAAATGGCCAAAATGATGAAAAAGCTGTCTAATCCGAGTGGTATTGGCAAGATGATGCGCGCCATGCAAGGCTTGCAAAAAGGTGCAGGAGCAGGCGCAATGGGGCCACTGTTTGGGCAACAGTCGAATGATATCAAAGATGTGAAGTAACCCAGCAGACTTGACTCACACATGCAAAAACGCCGTGAATTGATCACGGCGTTTTTATTGGAGGTTGCTGATTAATTTGAAAATCTAGCGAGCAATGCCAAAAACTCGGCTTGGTGTAGAGGATATTGCTTTACCAAGTCAGCGAGGGTTTGGCCCTCTGGATTGGTAGCATTAACCTGACGGCCATCGGCCGTAAACTGAACCAACAGGCGCTCAAAATCGTGTGGTCGCATATGCTTATACGCGGTATACAACACATGAAAATCTGCATTGACGCCATCAGGGGGCAGTTGGGTCAGATAAGCGAATACCCGCTGATCCGACCAAGGCTCATTAAATGTTGCAGGCTGTGAAAGCGCCATCGAAATCTCCGCAAACAATCAGGCAAAACAGACAGTCGGGTATTTTGCCTGATTATGCCGACAACACAAGCAACTCAGCGCTCATCGGGCAACTCAATGTTCATTTCAAGCATTTCGATGTTGGCTTCTGAGCGCACTGTCATTTGAACATCACGTTCATCGACACCACGCACATAGCGACTGACCACTTCCATGATCTCGGTTTTCATCTGCTCAATTTTTTCTTGGCTGAGGCGGTTACCAAGACGTTGTTCCGTTGCCACAATGACCTTGAGTCGATCTGCCGCCACGCGCGCACTGGCTGGTTGAGTCTCACTCTTGAATAAACTGCTCCAAAAACCTGCCATGTCATACTCCAAATAAACGTGCCAACCAGCCTTTCGGTTGAGACTGAATATGGCGATATGGGCGTTCCTCACCCAAGAAGCGAGCGACTAAATCATCATAGGCTTGACCTGCCCGAGAGTTTTGCTCCCGAATCACAGGCACCCCATTGTTGGAGGCGGTCAATACCGATTCACACTCAGGGATCACACCCATCGTGGCAACCTTGAGGATATCTTTAGAAATATCATCAATGGTCAACATTTCGTTGCGTCCTGCACGATCTGGATCAAATCGAGTGATACACAAATGCTCACGCACTCGACCCAAGCCTTCCTCTACTTTTTTGGTTTTGCTGTGCAGCATCCCGATAATCCGATCTGAGTCTCGCACAGAAGAAATTTCAGGGTTGGTCACAATGATCGCTTCATCTGCATGATACATGGCCAAAATCGCGCCACGCTCAATGCCTGCGGGGGAGTCACAGATAATATAATCAAACTCTTTGGACAGCTCATCAATCACCCGTGCAACACCTTCATCGGTGAGCGCGTCTTTATCACGCGTTTGACTCGCAGGCAAGATATAGAGGTTTTCGACTTCTTTATCCCGAATCAGTGCTTGGGATAATCGCGCTTCGTGGTGGATAACATTGACAAAATCATAAACCACACGGCGCTCGCACCCCATAATCAGATCAAGGTTGCGTAGACCAACATCAAAGTCGATCACGACTGTTTTAAAGCCACGGAGTGCAAGTCCCGTTGCAAACGATGCGCTGGTTGTTGTTTTACCAACACCCCCTTTGCCTGAGGTTACTACAACGATTTTGGCCACCAGCAAAACTCCTTCCAAAATTGATTCAATGTCTGCTCATACCGGATTGGATTATAGCGAGGCAGCATATTCTGTTTGTACAGGATTAGCTAAGCCCACGTAAAGGGCGATATTCCAATTCACCGCTTGGATTTAAGCAGATTTGCACCGCCTGACCAATATATTCCGCAGGAATATCATCCGCTACATGATAAGTGCCTGCCACAGACACCAATTCTGCTTCCAAACGTTGGCAAAAGATCCGCGCGTGGGTTTGCCCTGACGAGCCTGCCAATACCCGTCCGCGAATCGTGCCATAGACATGCACACTGCCCATCGCAATTAATTCAGAGCCACTGTTCATATCGGCGGTCAAAATCACATCGCCATGTTCGGCAATCAGTTGTTGCCCTGTACGCAAGGTCTCATGGTGTAGCACCACGATAGGCTCAGGTTGGGTATTGGTGGCATGTGAGGTGCGGGCTTGTAAAGGATGAGCGGGTAGAATCGGCTCACTGGCTTGAATACGTTGCATGGGCTGATCAGCCATTAAGATCGGCAGGTGAAGTGCTTGAGCTTGCTCTGTCAGTACACCCGACACAATCCCCAGTACCTGTACACCCATCTGGCGAAGTTCTGTCAGCAACTCGGATAAATCCAGCGCGACACTACTATCTACAATGACGGGAATCCCGTGCTGTTCTGGCGTACCAATTAAGCGCTGGAGCTCAGCACGAATGCGCGAAAAATCATTGGTTTGAATCGTTAGTCGCGAAAAACTCACC
>JAYXXU010000082.1:0-11855 GCA_036019135.1 Pseudomonadota bacterium
GTGACCCTTCATTGTGCCTACTGGATCCAGCAGTTTAAAGCCGAGCGCATTGCTCCAACCTGGTGAGTGCAACAGTTGTGCGGGCAGGGTGCGCGGATGCCAGCCTGTTTGTTGCTCCATCCATTGAAAAAATTGACCTGCACGCTGATAGCCACGACCGATATTGCCAGAGGCATAACTGTCGATGGGACTGCCCAAAATAATGATGTTTTTAAGATCTGGGTCTTGGCTGTGCGCCGCATAAAGCAGGGTGAAAATCCCTGCCATACTCCAGCCATGTAGCGACAGTTGCTGTTGACCGCTATGTTGCCGTGCTTCTCGTAACATGGCTGGCATATACGACAAAATATAGCTATGGAAGTTGCGATTGACATGTCGACGGGTAGGTTTGCCCCAATCGATCAGATACACCGAAAAACCTTGGTTGGTGAGATAGCGGATCAGTGAGCGATGCTCAAACAAATCATATACCAACATATTGATGGCCAGTGGTGCAACAATCACCAAAGGCACACGATGCCGTGTGGGACAGTCTGCTGATGCAGGGTAGTGCCGTAGTTTGGCAAGGCCGTCATCGTAGATGACCTCAAAGGGAGTTTTCCCTGCTTGTACGAGCTGTTCGGTACGAAACAGTCGGTCACGGGCATTGATCCATTGTGGTGCTTGGTTTAGTGTACGCAATTGTGACAGGGATTTTGAGAAGACCATGAGGATGTTCCACAGACAAATGGAGGACGGCGGCGAATATACCAAATCTAGTCCTAAAATGATCTGGCACTGATGAGGTGTATCACTGGACTCAACAGTCAATCGTTGCCAATAAATCGTGGTGAAAGCGTTGCATTCGCTTGACGTTCGCCTGATTGCGCCACCACAATGATGGTCTATTTTTTGTGGTGTGAATCACAAGTCACCATCCCCTGTTTATTGATCTGAAGTGCTTTCCATGACCGTATCTGATTCTTCTTTTGGGCATGACTTGCGTGATGTCGCCGCTGAGCCTTTGGGCTTTGACAGTGTGGCAATTCGTACGGGTCATCGACGCACCGCTGAAGGTGAGCATAGCGAAGCGATGTTTTTAACCTCGTCGTTTGTGTATGCCAGTGCGGCCGATGCGGCTGCTGCGTTTGGTGGGCAAGTACCTGACTGTAATATTTATTCGCGTTTTACCAATCCCACTGTGCGCACCTTTGAGCAGCGTTTGGCGGCACTTGAAGGCGCTGAGCGTTGTGTTGCTACTGCATCAGGCATGGCCGCAATTTTGTCAACAGCGTTGGCTTTTTTGGCCGCAGGGGATCATGTCGTGTGTTCGCGTGCGGTGTTTGGTACCACGACTGCATTGTTTGATAAGTACATGCGCAAGTTTGGGGTTGATGTCACGTTTGTGGATTTGACGGATTTGGCTGCGTGGCAACAGGCCATTCAAACAGGTAAAACCAAGCTATTTTTTTGCGAAACCCCCAGCAATCCATTGGCTGAAGTGATGGATATTCAGCAGTTGGCGGATTTGGCACATGCGCATGGGATTTTGTTGGCAGTTGACAATTGTTTTTGTACCCCTGCTTTGCAACAGCCGCTGAAATTTGGCGCGGATTTGGTGATTCACTCAGCCACCAAATATTTGGACGGTCAAGGTCGAGGGCTTGGTGGTGCAGTGGTGGGTAACACCAAGTTGCTGGAGGAGGTCTTTGCAGTGACGCGTACCTGCGGGCCGTCGATGAGTCCATTTAATGCATGGGTATTTTTAAAAGGTCTAGAAACCTTGCGTCTACGCATGGATGCACATTCGGCCAGTGCATTGGCTTTAGCGCATTGGCTTGATCAACACCCGAATGTGGCACGCGTGTATTATGCAGGTTTGCCGCAGCATGCAGGCCATGCGATTGCCAAACGTCAGCAACGGGCGTTTGGGGGGATTGTTTCATTTGAGGTAAAGGGGGGGCGTGAGGCGGCATGGCGAGTGATTGACGCGACGCGGATGCTGTCGATCACGGGCAATTTGGGCGACACCAAAACCACCATCACCCATCCTGCCACCACCACACATGGTCGCTTGTCGCCAGAGGCCAAAGCTGCGGCGGGGATTACCGAGGGACTGATTCGATTGTCGGTCGGCTTGGAAGATATTGACGATATTCGTACTGATTTGGCGCGTGGGCTGGCATAATCCGCGTCTGAGTTGATGGTTTAATGGTATTGAGATTTCAAGGAGTATACACATGAACATTAACATGCTGATGCAGCAAGCCCAACAGATGCAAAAAGGCATTGAGGAGCAGGTCAAAAAAGCTAAAGCTGAGCTGGCACAGATTGAAGTACAGGCGGAAGCAGGCGGTGGTTTGGTCAAAGTCACCATGAATGCTCGGTTTGTGGTGAAGCGCATTGCGATTGATCCTGAGTTGCTCAAAGATGATGCTGATCTGATTGAGGATATGATTGCTGCTGCCGTCAATGATGCAGTACGTCAAGCTGAAGTGATTGCCGAAGAAAAGCTTGCCAAAGCCAAAACGCCCGCAGGTGTACCCGCAGGCATGGCCAATATGTTTGGTGGTCTGTAAGCTGCGCCGATGTTTAGTCCTCGATTTGATGAACTGGTGCAACGCCTTAGGGTGTTGCCTGGTGTCGGGCCAAAGTCTGCCCAACGCATGGCGTTGCATCTGCTGTCGCGTAATCGTCAGGGTGGACAGGCGTTGGCTGCTGCGCTCGAAGTTGCCATGCAGGAGATTCAGCAATGTCAGCAGTGTCGCTCCTTTTCGGATCATGTGATTTGTGAGATTTGCAGTTCGACCCAACGTGACGAGCGTCTCCTCTGTGTGGTGGAGTCGCCTGCTGATGTGATGGCGATTGAACACAGTGGGGGCTATCGAGGCCGCTACTTTGTGTTGGGTGGGCATCTGTCGCCGTTGGATGGGATTGGCCCTGATCAATTGGGTATTCCACTGCTGACCAAGCGCTTGCAGCTTGAGCCGATTGAGGAGCTGATTTTGGCCACCAATGCCACCATTGAAGGTCAGGCGACGGCGCATTATTTACAGGAGGTTGTCAAACAACTCCAGCGTCCGCTCGCCTTATCTGTGAGTAGAATAGCCCAAGGCGTGCCTCAAGGCGGCGAGTTGGAGTATGTCGACAGCCATACGCTCAGTCAGGCATTGCAGTACCGTTTACGGATTCGTGATTAGCCCGCTGTGTTGCGTATGATCAAGGGATATTTGGTGATCATGGCTGAGACGCGTTGTATTTTTAGATGAATGATGAAGATTATCAGGTTGATACGATCTCATGGAAGGATTTAGATACCTGTCTGAGCAAGACCAATTGGGTGAGCTTTATGCCCAAATGGCGGCGACCGATACGTATGCACTCGATACCGAGTTTATTAAAGTCAATACACTATGGCCTTATCTGGGATTGCTCCAGATCAATGTCGATGGGCAAGTTTATCTGTTAGACGGTCAAAGTCTCGATCTGAGTGATCTGTGGCTATTGGTGTTTAATGCCCGCCAGAATATTTTTCATGCCAGCGGTGAAGATCTGGATTTGATTCACCATTATGCAGGGCAAAAAGATCTCGAAAATCTGTTTGATACCCAAGTCGGTTTGGCATTTTTGGGTCATGGCCTACAGGTCAGCTATCAGCAAGCACTACAACAGGAACTGGGTATTCACGTTGATAAAGGTGAGACCCGTTCCGATTGGTTGGCACGTCCACTGCGGCCTGAACAAATGCAATATGCTGCCAATGATGTGATTCACTTGCCGCAATTGGCCAATAAAATCCGTGAGCAGTTGCAGCATCGAGGATTGTGGGATTGGACATTGGAAGACTGTCGCACCTATGCGCTAGATGTAGGCGCAGAAACTCCGCTGGTTGAGCTGTATCAGGATGTGGGCAATTTTAGGCATAGTCGAAAGCAACTCGCGCAGCTTCAGCAGTTGTGTGTGTGGCGTGAGCAAATCGCCCGTGCAACCAATCAGCCACGTAGTTTTATTCTCAAAAACAGTACGTTGATTGATTTGCTAGATCAGCAGCCGATGAATGCTTATCAACTGCAAAAAATCCGAGACTTAAGACCGCATGTGCTGCGAGAACATGGCAAAACCATTTTAGATTTGCTGCATTATTTGCCAGATGAGTCACAGTGGCCGCTGCGTTTGCCGCGACCTTATCGCCAAAAAAACAACGATTTGCTTGATCGAGTGCAACAATATACCGAGCAGTTGAGTCAAGAGATTCAAGTGCCTAGCGAGGTATTGCTGCGTAAACGCTGGATCAATGCGTTGCTCACGCATGTGGCCTGTCAGCAAGATGAGGCAGATCTGCCGCGCTGGTTGCTGGGTTGGCGCTATGACATGCTGACTCGTCCGATTCTTGAGATCATGCAGCAGCAGCGAGACATGTTAATGGTTGAGATGGCTCCTGTCGCAGAATAGTGCTGTGGCTTCACCAATATTTGCGCCGATCAATATCATCAACAAAGCGCCCGACAGACACGGCAGATTTGCTGCATTATGCTATGCTTTGCCGCTATGTTTATGTTGAGTTCGATGCCGATCATGCACTGCGACATTTATAAAGCCAGTACCCGTGATGAGTTATATGTCTACATCGCCCGTCCCGACTATCCCGATGATGCGGATGGTTTTCAAGATCCGTTTGCCAAACTACCCAGTGATCTACGCAAAGCCCTAGGCCGCCCAAGTTTTGTGATGCATTTGGACTTGTCTGAGCGCCAACGGCTGGCGCGTGTCGATATTCAACAAGTGTTATCTGCATTTGATGAGTTAGGTTATTTTGTGCAATTCCCGCCAGATGGCTTGATTTCGCCAACAGCCATGGCACCTGAAGGGTTGCGTGGCGCATGACATTAGAAGAGTTTTTTGAAAAAGTAGAACCTGCATGGGACTGGTGGACGAGTTTATTTGAGGGCGTGCCCGAGTACCCGTTGGCTGTCAGTGTGTATGTCGGTGGCAGTGTGCTGGCCTTGTTGTTGTGGTTGCGAGTGGTGCGTGCGCTGCCACGGCCAATTGGTGGTATGAGTTGGGTCATTTTATTTGCGATTTTATTTGCGCCAACAGTTACTGAAGGCGCGAATGCACAATTGGCTCCAGCGGCAATCGGTTTGATATTTGCTGTCATTACCAAGGATCATGTTTTAATGCTACAAAGCGCTTTGCCGATTTTATTTCTCATCGGCATCGGGTTCTTGCTGGGTTTTTTGTATGAGCGTTTGCGCCGTACATCTGCTTAGATGGAACCATTGACCTCTCGTTTTGTGTGACTAGGTGTGGGTAATGACTCAATCGTTTCAAAGTACCGACCGTTATATTGCAACGGATGCGCTTAAGCTGGCTGTCAATGCGGCTCGCACGCTACAAAAGCCACTGCTGATCAAAGGTGAACCAGGTACGGGTAAAACACTGCTGGCAGAGCAAGTCTCTGAAAGCTTGGGCATGAAGCTGATCACATGGCACATCAAATCCACCACCAAAGCACAGCAAGGGCTGTATGAGTACGATGCGGTGTCGCGTCTGCGTGATAGTCAGCTTGGCGAGGACAAAGTCTACGATATTGGTAACTACATCAAGCCTGGTAAGCTGTGGGAGGCGTTTGCTTCCAATGAGCGGGTGGTGCTGTTGATTGATGAAATCGACAAAGCCGACATTGAGTTTCCGAATGATCTGTTGCACGAACTCGATAAAATGTCGTTTTATGTGTACGAAACGGGTGAGACCATCACCGCCCAACAACGCCCTGTGATTATCATCACCTCAAATAATGAAAAAGAATTGCCAGATGCATTTTTGCGTCGCTGCTTTTTTCATTACATTGAATTCCCTGATGAAGCGACCATGCGTCAAATCATCGCAGTACATTTCCCCAATGTCCGCGAGACCTTGGTTAGCGAAGCCTTACAGATTTTCTTTAAGCTGCGCAACGTCGCAGGTCTCAAAAAGCCACCATCGACCAGCGAGCTAATTGATTGGTTGACCTTGCTGATGGCCGATGATCTGCCTGAAGAAGTGTTGCGTAAACGCGATCCGAAGTCTGCGATTCCACCGCTGTATGGTGCATTGATCAAAAACGAGCAGGATGTTCAACTGTTGGAACGTTTGGCCTTCATGAACCGCCGTTAATCCAATCCTGCTTGGATGCGTCATGTCGATTGCTGTGCCAGCGGATTGGTTGGTACAGAGCAATCAGACAGCGCATGATGGAACAGCGAGGTCATTATGTTTATCCATTTGTTTTATACGCTTAAACAGTACGGCGTGCCTGTCAGTACCACTGAATTGCTGGATCTGAATGCGGCCTTGGCACAGGGGCTGGTGTTTGCGGATCGGGAAGAACTTTATCATCTGATTCGAATTTGCTTAGTCAAAGACGAGCGTTATTTTGATAAATTTGATCGGGCGATGAAGGCCTATTTTGATGGACTAGACTCATTAGATACAGAAGCGCTGCTTGGCCAACTCAATCAGATTCCAAAAGAGTGGCTGGATTTGGAGCTACTCGCAAAAAACCTGACCCCAGAGCAGCGCGCCGAACTTGAAAAAGCAGGATCGCTTGAAGAACTCATGCGGATGCTCGAAGAGCGCTTGCGTGAACAGCATAAAAAGCATCAAGGCGGCAATAAGATGATCGGCACGGGCGGTACATCGCCGTTTGGTGCATTTGGTGATCATCCCGAGGGCGTCCGAATCGGTGGCCCATCACGCAAGAAGTCAGCGGTCAAAGTCTGGGAAAAACGCCAGTTTCAAAATTTGGATGACAGCCAAGTCTTGGGCACACGGCAAATGCAAATCGCCTTACGTCGCCTACGCCGTTTTGCCCGTCAAGGGGCGGCAGAAGAGTTGGATATTGATCACACCATTGATTCCACCGCACGGCAAGGGATCTTGGATATTCAATTGCGGCCTGAGCGACGCAATCGGGTCAAGGTGCTGATGCTGTTCGATATTGGCGGCTCTATGGATCCATATGTAGAACAGTGTGAAAAGCTATTTAGTGCGGCCAAAAGCGAGTTTAAAACCTTAGAGTTTTTTTATTTTCACAATTGTCTCTATGACTATGTGTGGAAAGACAATTTGCGTAAATCCAGCAGTCGCATGAATACATGGGATTTGCTGCATACCTATGGTCGTGATTATCGCGTGATTTTTGTGGGTGATGCCAGCATGGCACCATATGAACTGTTCAGTGTGGGTGGTTCGGTTGAGTATGCCAATGACGAAGCTGGTGTGGTGTGGTTACAGCGTATCCGTCAGCATTTTAGCAAGACCGCATGGTTGAATCCTGAAGATGACCGTTATTGGAATTACACCCAAACCATTGCAGGGATCAAACAAATCTTTGAGGAAAAGATGTATCCAATGACCCTCAAAGGGGTAGAGGATATGACTCGCTATTTGGCGCGCTAATCCTCCAAAATAATCAAGGCCGCATCCTGCGGCCTTTTATTATTGGCGGGTCGGTATTGATGAGTGTTGCCGTTCGGGTTTATTTGGTCAGAATTAACCGATTGTTGCGTGTCAGACGAAGGCGGTATTCTTCGCCTTCGTGCATGATGCGGATTTCGCGTCCCATTGCGAACAGGTGTTGTGAGTGTAAGACAGGTAGGGCATGGGCCTGGCTTTGACTAAAAAACTGAAACGGTGCGTTCATCTGATACTCTCCAGCAATCTGATTTGAGATTCGTTGAGCTAATGATAATCATTATCAAAAACGCCTGTCAACAGGATCGGGATCACCAATCGTCGGGAATCTAGGTCGATATACAGGCAAAATGTAATTTTGGGCGAATTTAGGAGATGAGTAGATGATCAAGGGTGGACAGGCTGCGCAAGTGGATGTGGCGGTCGGCTTGATTGTGCGGGATGGACAGGTATTGATTGCATGGCGTGATGCGGGCAGGCATCAGGGCGGGCGCTATGAATTTTCGGGCGGTAAGGTCGATGCTGGTGAGCGCATCGAAATCGCACTGGTGCGTGAATTGCAAGAAGAGCTTGGCATTGTGGTGACGGCACAGCGGTTTTTACAGCGGTTAACGTATAGCTATCCCGAAAAAACGGTCTGTCTGCATGTGTATCGTGTCGATGCATTTGAGGGCGAGCCCAGTGGGGTAGAAGGTCAGCCTGTGCGCTGGGTCAGGCCTGAGCAGCTTTGGGATTATCAGTTTCCTGCCGCGAACGTGCCGATTATACGTGCTGCACAATTGCCAGCAGTCTATGTGATCAGTCATCCCTTGGCGGCGTTTGAGTCGATTGAGGCTTGGCTGCATTTTCATGTGCAAGCGGTGGCTGCCTCAGCTTGGCTCTATGTGCGTGTGCCTGATGGAACATTGGCGCAACAATGCATATTGATTCAGGCCTTACAGCAGCAGCGATCTGACCTGCGGTTGGTAGTCGCATCGGCACTATTTGAGCAGGTGCAAGACGTAGCGGGCTATCATTTGCGGCATGCCGATCTGGCGATGTGTGCGGCATTACCACGGCACAATGAACAACAGTTGTGGTTTGCATCAGTGCATGATGCATTGTCCATCCAAGCCGCTGATACTGTAGGCGTGGATGCGATGCTGCTCGGTGCAGTGCTATCAACAGCCAGTCATCCCGAACAAGCGGGGATCGGTTGGACGGTATTTATGCAATTGGCGGGGTTATCCCAGTGTCCAGTGTATGCGTTGGGCGGGCAGTCCTCTGCGACCCTTGCCACTGCACAGGCTCATGGTGCATATGGCGTGGCTGGGATTCGTGGGATGTTGGGTCAAAGGGATATTAGCGCAGGCTAGCAAGTTGTTGCTGGGCTTCTTGCACAGCTCGAGCGTTACCCTGTTGCTGTGCAGCAGTAGCAATGATTTGCCAAAAAGTACGCTGTTGATTGCTTTGCTGTGTCAGTAATAAACCACGTCGAGCCATGCTTTCGGCACGATTCCACTGTTGGCGTTGAATCGCAATCTCGGCAAAGTAGGCATACACCGTTGGGCTATCAGGTGCCATACGCTGCGCACGCGTCAGCGTTTGCTCCGCATCTGCCCATTTTTTTTGGCTGATTTGTTGTCGTGACAGTGTCAACAAACCATTGAAGGCAGGAATATTATGCCCGTCTCGGCGCACGCCACCACGCCGCGGGGGCTGAGCAGGGATTGGAATAATGGCTGGGGGACGTGTCCCCGCTGATGATGTCCCTGTACTGGGTAAAGGTTGCCGCCGAAGTGGCTCCTCAGCCAACTCAGGCAATGCATGCACGCCAGACGGTGGCTGTGATGCTGGCGCAGGTTGTGGAGTCAGCACGGGTGGCGGTGTCTGAACCATCGGTGGCGTATAAGGGGTGGTTTGGCACGCGGCCAAGCCCAGACCACATAAGGCTGTGACCAGTATCGCTTGACGTGGTGTGGACAAAAAAACGGATTGCGTTTTGAGTGTAATAGACATTAAAAATTCTCCAAAACACGATCAAGCCATGTGCCTTGATTGGGACGCGTCGGTGTTGGCTGGGTGGGTACGTCGGGCGTATCCAATGGGTTATTAGGTGTGAGCGTGGGTTCTGACCAATCTTGTTGATTGTATTCGTATTGCTGTTGCGCGCAACTGACCATTTGGTCGGGTACAGTACGACGAGTGACAGGTGCTAACACAGCGCCTGCACAACCTTCAGCCGAGAGCATGCCTGTACTGTCATCTAACCAATACCACAGGATATTACTCGGTTGGGCAAGATCGACAGGGGTCAAAGGTAGGCGTTTCATGAGATTGGTCCAAACAGGCAGTGCGCCACTTGATCCCGTTAAGCCAATCGGGCGGTTGTCATCGTGTCCCAGCCAAACCACAGAGACATAATTGCCGCTATATCCCGCAAACCAAGCATCGCGTGCATCGTTAGTTGTCCCTGTTTTACCTGCCAATTTTAGATCTGCTGACAGGCTGTTCAGGGCGCCACGGGCAGTGCCGCCTTCGACCACTTGCTGCATGGCATAGTTGATCAAGTATGCATGCGACGGGTCAATTCGTTGTCGCATCGATAAGCCATAGCGTTGCAATGGGCGGCCTTGGGCATTAACGACTGCCCGAATTGCTGTGGGTGGATGACCAAAGCCGCCGCCTGCATAGACTTGGTACATGCTCAGCACTTCCATCGGGGTCAGATTGACAGCACCTAACAGCACGGACGGATAGTTGGGGATCTCAGCTTCCACACCGAGTTGACGCATGGTGTTGATGACGGTGGGTACGCCCATTTCCCAGCCGAGTCGAACAGTTGCTTGGTTATATGAGCGAGCCAGTGCTGTGTACATTGGCACAATACCGTGATCACGATGGTCGTAGTTTTTGGGCTGCCAATCCTTCATCCCCATGCCTGTGATGCTGATGGGGCCATCATCAATTGGAGAGACAACGCTGTAACGTTCCGATTGTAGTGCTGTGAGGAAAACAGCGGGTTTGACCAAAGAGCCGATTTGACGGCGTGCATCAACTGCACGGTTATAGCCTGTGAATACTCCAGAGCCACCCACAGCGGCCAATAGCTCGCCCGTTTGTGGGTTGGCTACCAACATTGCCCCTTGAAGGCCGTTCAATTGTTTTTTATTGCGACTGACAAGGCTGTTCACTGAGGATTTAAAAGCTTGATCAGCGGCATTTTGGACGCGAGGGTCAAGCGTGCTAAAAATCCGTAATCCTTCGCTGCGCAGATCAGACTCTTGATATTGTTCAGCCAAGTGGCGTTTGACCACATCTAAGAAGTCAGGATACAGCGTGCGGCCTGCGGTCGGGGTTTTGAGGATGCTGAGTGGTTTTTTGACGGCTTCGTCATACTGATCCTGACTGATTTTGCCAGTGACTAGCATGTTGTTCAGCACCACGTTACGGCGCTCAAGAGAGGTTTTTGGATTGCGCCAAGGATTGTATTGTGTTGGTCCTTTGACTAGTCCAACCATGAGAGCGTACTGATGTAGCTTGATCTCGCGTAATGGCTGACCAAAATAAAACTGTGAGGCCAAGCCAAAACCATTGATGGAGCGATTGCCATTCTGACCTAGATTGATTTCATTTAAATAGGCTTCGAGGATGTCGTTTTTGCTGTAGCGCATCTCCAGCAAAATTGCCATCAGTGCTTCATTAAATTTGCGTTTAAGCGTGCGTTCTGAGGTGAGGTAGAAGTTTTTGATCAATTGTTGCGTCAGGGTTGAGCCGCCTTGTCGTGGTCCACCAGTGACATTGCTGACAATCGCCCGCGCGGTTCCACGAATCGAGATGCCATGATGTGAATAAAAGCTACGATCTTCGGTTGCAATCAAGGCATCAATCAGGGGCTGAGGCACGTTCTCAAGCTTGACCAGCACACGGTCTTCATTGTGTCGTGGATAAATCCCGCCAATCTGTACGGGTTCTAGACGTGCAATGCCTGTACCTGTGTTTTGAGTGCTTTGAATGTCGCTAATCTGGCTGCCACTAAAGGCAATTTTGAGGACTTGCTCTGGGTCTTGGCTATCACCGTAGTCAAATCCACGGGTATGGACATAATAATGTCCATCTTGCTGTGTCCATGTGCCTGCGGCTTGGTAGCTGTCTGCTTGTCGATAGTTGAGGAGCTTGAGTTCGGCTTTGAGCTCATCGCCATTGACCGTTGCGCCTGTATACAATTCTAGGGGGCGTGCATAGACTTTTGCGGGGATTTCCCAGCGTTTGCCTTCAAACTTTTCTTTGACCACACTGTCTAGGCGGATCATATACAGCCCGAGCGCAATCGCTGCGATTAAGGCAATCATCAATAAAATCAGGCTAATCAGTACCAGTCCACGCTGGTGAGGAGATGTGTTCGTCAGCAAGGGCATGTCATCTACGAAGTTAAAAACCCA
>JAYXXU010000083.1:0-3880 GCA_036019135.1 Pseudomonadota bacterium
AGATGCGGCATAATCAAGACAGCAGCGGTGATCAAAACGTCACCTGCTGTCGCGCTGCATCATGGAGGATGTAGAGCTGTAACCGATGCACCTTTACAATGGGTTCAACACAGCTTGGTGCTGTACCAACAAGGAGACTGTTCCATGCTCAGTCTTTCATTCAGTTTACTCGAGTGGCTTGGCTTGGCCGCGTTGGGCGTCGGACTTACCGTCCTGTTTTTTTCGCCTTATCGTCGCTGGTTGGCTTTTATGTTAGCTGGGATGGGGTACTTTACCTTTTTAGAAGGCATCCGCTTGGCGACCCAAGCAGTATTCACACTCAGCACCTTCGAAGGTTATTTGACAGGCGTAGCACTGTCGCTGGTGCTATTGTTGATCTGGCTGGCCGCTACTGAAGAAAGCCGCTCACAGCAACGCCACGATCAAAAGCTCGCACGCCAAATCGAACATCGTCCGATTGAGTGCCGCGAAATCTAAGCCCAATCCACCGCATACAGCGCACGCTTGGTCTGATACCATGTCATCGACAGACCAATCGCTGATGACAAATCCATCAAGCCAATGTTACAGTCGGAGACTCGTTGGCTTTATTTTTTGTATCGGTGTGCATCGCGATGATCAAAATTCCTGTAGTAAAGATTCCTGTGATTGATTTGACAACTGAGCCATTTGACCTGCTACTGGCGGGTCTGGGTGTGCGGATGCAACAACTCGCCTATACCAGCCCAGAGTTTAAAGCCTTAATCGATGGGCGCGCCTTTACACTGCAAATCGAATCACATGATGGCATCGCACGGCATTATCGTATTAAAGACAGCAAAGTCTGCCATCGTGGCGGCAAAGCCAAACAGCCTGATTTTACCTTGCGGTTTAAAGACAGCCAAACAGGAGTCAGCACCTTGACCAAAGGTGATCCCTCTGCCTTTATGCTCGGGATGCAAACTGGCACGATCCAAATGGAAGGTGATTTTTCACTGTTGATGTGGTTTAACCAAGCGGCCAAATTTATCGCGCCCAACATCCCTAAGCCCGTCCAACAAAAAATCAAGCAAGCGCGCAAATTTGTGGCCGAAAAACGGGCAGCTTTTAAGCAATCTTGATATTGCATTGGCCTGATCATTGCTTACAAACTCCCAGCTAGCGCCAGTGGCCAGCGATACCGCCACTGGCGATCACCAATCGAAGATAAACACCTCTGCAAATAGGGTAATGTGCTGATGATGCGTAATGACTGGAGCCGTAGCGAAATTGCGGCATTGTTCGACCTGCCGTTTAATGACTTAATGTTTCAAGCCCAGACCATCCATCGGCAACACTTCGACCCGAATACGGTACAAGTCAGCACCCTACTCTCAATCAAAACAGGCAATTGTCCCGAAGACTGCAATTACTGCTCACAATCGGGTCATCATGACACCCAATTGCAAGCTGAAAAGAAAATCACGGTCGATAAGGTTCTCGCCGCTGCCGCCGAAGCCAAGGCAAACGGGTCATCACGCTTCTGCATGGGTGCAGCATGGCGCAATCCACATGAACGCGATATGCCGTATGTGCTGGAGCTGGTGCAAGGCGTGAAGGCGATGGGGCTGGAAACCTGCATGACCCTCGGCATGTTGACCGCCAGTCAAGCCGAACGCTTGGGTGACGCTGGACTGGACTACTACAACCATAATCTCGACACATCGCGTGAGCACTACCCGAACGTGATCACCACACGCACTTATGATGATCGCCTCAACACCCTTGAGCATGTCCGCGCATCGGGCATGAAGGTGTGTAGCGGGGGGATTTTGGGACTGGGTGAACAACGTGCTGATCGGGTTGGCTTGCTGCATGAATTAGCGACTTTGCCGATCCACCCTGAATCGGTGCCAATCAATATGCTCGTCGCGGTTGCAGGCACACCACTGGCCGATGCACCGCAAATTTCGGTACTCGAGTGGGTGCGCACCATCGCGGTGGCGCGCATCATCATGCCGCAGAGTTATATTCGTCTGTCGGCGGGTCGTGAATCCCTTAGCGATAGTGATCAGGCAATGGCGTTTATGGCGGGTGCAAACTCGATTTTTTATGGTGAAAAACTCCTGACCACACCGAATGCCGATACTGGTCGGGATAATCAGTTATTTGAAACCCTCGGCCTTAAACGTGAAGCGCCGAAAGTCAGTGTGAAGATGACCGCTGTGGATGCGATGGCGGGCTAACCACTTATCCAAAGTCCGCCCCATGACCCTGCAACAGTTTCAACTGCCACAACAACTGGCTGATCTAGCCGCCCAACACCTCAACCGCCGTACTCATGCGGTTGAGCGTGGCGTAACGCCGTATGTGTGGCGCGACGGCAGGCAATATCTAAATTTTTCGAGTAACGACTATCTGGGCTTGGCCGAACATCCAGCCGTGATTGACGCGGCACAAGATTATTTAAAACAACATGGCGTCGGCGCAGGTGCGGCGCACTTGATCACTGGTCACACCAGTCTGCATGATCAGCTTGAACAACGCTTGGCCAGCCTGAGCGGCTACCCGCGTGCGCTATTATTTTCAACCGGCTATATGGCCAACTTGGGCGTGATGGATGCGCTACTATCGCCTAAAGACATGGTGTATCAAGACCGTTTAAACCATGCGTCCTTGCTGGATGGCGGGCGTTTATCGGGTGCAAAAATGCGTCGTTACGCGCATCGTGATCTGGCGATGTTAGAAAACTGGCTTGCCACTGACGAAGCCCCACGTAAGCTGATCGTGACCGATCAAGTATTTAGCATGGATGGTACGGAAGCGCCGCTCAGTGCATTGATTGATTTAGCTGAGCGCTATCAAGCAGCCGTGATGGTTGATGATGCGCATGGTTTTGGGCTACGGGCGCACGCACTGCCGCCGGTCGATGTGTATATGGCGACGCTAGGCAAAGCGATTGGCACTTTTGGCGCATTTGTGGCGGGTTCGGAGGATTTAATTGCGTATTTGACCAGTCGGGCGCGCACGTTTTGTTTTACCACGGCAACCCCTCCCCTGTTGGCGGCGGCGACCTTGGCGGCATTAGATGTGATTGAGCGTGAACCCGAACGCCGAAAGCAGTTACAGGCCAATATTGCTCAGTTGCGCGAGGGTTTACAGGCGCAGGGCTGGCAGTTGGTCGAGAGTCAGACCGCGATTCAGCCGATTATTGTTGGGGATGCGGCGCAGACCTTGGCGCTGTCGCAACGCTTAGCCGATCAGGGGATTTTGGCAGTGGCGATCCGTCCACCGACTGTTCCACATGGAACATCTCGGCTGCGGGTGACGCTGAGCGCTGCGCATACTGCCGAGCATGTGGGGCGCTTGGTTGAAGTGATGGCACGGGTTGGCAAAAAAGTACTTTTAGGTCAAGATAAAATTTTGGTTTAAATCCCGATCTAAATATGAGTATTTTCAGAAAAATTTTGCTTATCTTCTCTGTTTTTTTTCACTTGGAAAAAACGTATGCAGCCCCTAATTTGATTGGAAGCTGGCAATCAGATCGTGACTCCTCACTTGATTATGTTTATAAGCACTGCGAGCTTCCCGCCAAAACTCAGAGTTTTCTTGAGCAAATATTGGGGAAAATGATGTTAACTTTCACAGAACAAGCCGCCACTGCTCACTCACCTACAGTTACTGTATCTATAGAAGAAAAGCCATACCAAATTGACGGCTATACTGAGACACAGTCTTATCAGGTCGTTAACGAGACACCGTCAACATTGACTATTTTATTTCATGCCTCGTCCACTGCACCCTCAAAGACGACTACATACCACTTTGAAAACCCTAATCGTATATGGGTAGATGTTGAAGGCTTCAATATTAGACCTCTTGCGAAAATTATTTTTTGATCTGCATCCAGTTTAAAAGGCCA
>JAYXXU010000084.1:0-2438 GCA_036019135.1 Pseudomonadota bacterium
CGTGCATGTGGCTCCAGCTTCCGATATGCACCCAATAGTGTGCGCTCATCCTCATTTAACACATCAATGGATCGCTCAGCACTCTCACCTGACAACAACCACACCACATCGAAGCCCAAGGTCAGCAAACCTGCCAGATACGAGATCCCTGGCTCCTTAATCCCGCGCTCATATTGAGACTGCGAGTTTCGATGGATATTCAAAGCAGTATAGACATCCACTGCCTTCAGCCCCAATCGCTCACGCTCAATGACCAAGCGAAGTCCGAACTTATCTAAATCCATAATGTGCAAAACTCTTGCAAATGAATACTAAAGTGTGCATAAATATAAATGCACATCACATCAGTACGGAGTGTACACCATGCCACCCAGCCCCAATCCTGTCCCTCGTCGCCTGCCCAAAGAGCAAGGTCGCCGCATCCCCATCACCATCCGACTGACCCGCGCCCGCTACATCGAACTGGTCGAAGCCGCAGAAAAATCCAGCCGCACCGTCAGCAACCTCGCCATGCTGCGCTACGAGCGTGGCTTGGCCGTAGAAAACAACCAATAACTGTATTCATCACCGAGGAAACCACCATGCGCACCAACGGCAAAAAGATCCGAGACCATCGTATTGCCCTCAACCTCAACCACTACGAACACCAGCTCCTTGATGCCTACAGCCAACTGTTCGGCATCGACAAAAGCGCCCTCGCCCGACTGGTACTGTTCAAACAACTCCGCTCCATGCTGATTGCCGAACAGCGTATCGCACTGCTCCTGCCCGATACAGGCACGATTCAGTTCCCTTTGAGTTACTCAATAGTGCCTACGCATCAAGGAGTGACCCACCGTGCCTGAGGTTCAGATTCCCCTGACTGAAGACGAGTTCGCCCTACTACAACTGGCCTACCAACAACTCGGTCACGAACATGAATCACCTGAGCATTTCGCCAATGCGGCCTTCCAGCAAGTTTTTAGCGACATCGAAACCGACCTTGCTGGTGGCCAAAAAGGAAGATTGATGACATGAGAATGACATGCCCCATTTGCCATGCACCCGTGAACACCATCCGCTCCAAGATCCTGACCCCACAGATCCGCGAGCTATATCACGTCTGCCGCAACAAAAAATGTGGGCATATCTTTGTCACCCAACAATCTTTTGTCAGAACCATTGTCGCCAGCGACCTACCTGACGCACTCACATTCGCACTGCCCCAACCTGCATAAGCACGCATGAAACAACACCAGCACCCAACGTGCTGTGGACTTCTGCGCCTTTTTTTGGAGTAACCCCACATGATGTGGCCAGAAACACAGCAAAAAGCAGTAGAACGACTGATCAGCGACTACCGCATGAAGCCCTCACCCAACCGCAAATGGCTACAGGGTGGCCGCTGCCCCGCATGTGATAAAAAAGAACTGTATGCCAATGCTGAACAACCTTGGCGCGTCATGTGTGGACGGCTCAACCATTGCGGCTACAGTGCCGAACTGCGCGACCTCTATCCAGAGCTATTCGCCCAGTGGAGCAAGCGCTACCCACAGACCAGAAGCAACCCACACGCCGCCGCCGATGCCTATCTGTCCGAAGGACGTGGCCTAGACCACCACAAACTCAAAGGTCTATACACCCAAGAAAGCTACTACAACGCCAGCAAAGGCCACTCCGCCAACACCATTCGTTTTCCACTGGGGGACGGCTGGTGGGAGCGCCTGCTTGATCCAACGGGTGACATGCCCAAAGCCCGCATGAAACCCAGTTGGTCAGTCGCTGGCCGCTGGTGGATACCACCCAACCTGCATCTGGCCTACCAAAAAGAAATCTGGATCACCGAAGGCATCTTTGACGCACTCGCCCTGTGGAGCAACGGCCTGACCGCCGTCAGTGCCATGTCCTCCAATCAGTACCCAGAAGTCGGACTGGCCGAACTGGCAAAAAACTGCGACCGCCAAAAACAAAAACGCCCGACCCTGATCTGGGCATTTGATACAGGCAAATCAGGTGAAGAGTTCACCGAAAAGTTTGTCGAGCGTGCCGAAAAATCGGGCTGGACATGCAAGGCTGCCCAACCTCCCAAGACTGACCGCGCACCCGACTGGAACGACCTGCACCTACAAAAGAAACTGACCCCAAAAGACCTCGACCGCTACCGCCACTATGGCGACCTGCTACTGGCCAAAACCGCCAAGGCCAAAGCCCTGCTGATCTATGAACATGGTGATCAGACCAGCTTTCCATTTCGCTTTAAGAACCGCCTGTACTGGTGCAAGGTCGATATCGAAAAGTATCACAAAGCCCTCAACCAACTGGATGACACCCCAGAACACCTATCTGACGAAGAAACCAGAACGCTCGAACAGCAGAAACGCCTCGAGGCGGTGTCATCCTGTATGAGCGTGAACGAAATTGCCAACTGCTACCCCGAACCGCTGTACTACCAATACAAC
>JAYXXU010000085.1:0-3759 GCA_036019135.1 Pseudomonadota bacterium
AAGCTGGTCCTTGACTGCCTGTCGGCACTAACAACGCTGCTTGCAAGTCTGCGCCTGCTATTGGACTGCCATCAACCGTTTGCACACCCAAAGCTGCCCAGTCTTGTAAACTCAGGCGCGTCTGTAAGCCTGACTGACGATAATCAAACCCGTCAGGCAACGTCACTTCACGCCCCCAGCGTACACCGCGCTGCCAGCCCAATCCACGCAAAAAATTGGCAGCCGACGACATCGCATCGGGCACACTGCCCCACAAATCACGTCGTCCGTCAGCATCCCCATCAACTGCATATTGCAAGAACGTGGTCGGCATAAACTGCACATGCCCCATCGCGCCAGCCCATGAGCCTCGCATTTGTTCAGGCTGAAGATCCCCCGCCTGAATCAGCTTCAACGCATTGATCATTTCGCCTGCAAAAAAATCGCTACGCCGTCCATCACAGGCCAAGGTGGTCAAGGCACTTAAAATCGGGGTATTGCCAAAATATCCCCCAAAATTAGTCTCCAATCCCCAAAACGCCAACAAGTAATGCGCTGGCACGCCATACTCGGCTTCAATCCGTGCAAACAAATCTGCATGACGTTGTAACAATTGCTGACCACGTTGAATTCGATCTGCACTGACACGACGAGTGTAATAATCGGCAAACCCCGCAGTAAACTCAGGTTGCGCCCGATCAAGCCGAATCACCTCATCCAAGCGGCGCACGCCCATAAAACCACGACCAATCGTCTCAGCACCAATACCTGAATCGGTAGCCTGTTGCTTGAGATCGGCAATACAGCCCCCAAAGGTTCTAGGGGCTTGTGCCAAAACAGGGGCAATCGCAGGTTCTACGACCTGTTCAGCAGCGGCGACAGGTTGGCTTTGGCTACAGCCCGCTAACACCATCAAACCACTGATACAACTCATCCAAATCGGTGACTTCATCATTTTTTCCTAATTCAAAATAGGGTCAATCAATTGATCCAATACGACCACACGCCGCATGACCAAAAGCACCCAACCACAATCATTCGACAGTATAACCAGCCCAACCATTGGGTTCAGCGGCAAGCCAACAGCTTTAAAGAAGAATTCATGGGTTTTTGTAACTTTGTGCCTGCATACTGCTGCTTAAACTTGCCACAGCAAAAAATACCAACAGCCCATCGCAGCCAAGCCAAAATACAACCCAAAAATCCCGCCAATCAGTAACAAATGATCGGGCAACTGCATTTCGGGTTGATCACGGGTTTTAATCGCATGTTGAATGCCCGCGAAAGTCATCGCCAAAAAATACGCCATAAACGACGCAGAAAACCAATTGGGCACAAGGCTATTGACATCGCGCCAGACTTGATAGGACACCACCAACCAGCCAAACTCCGCCACGGCGACCAATAATGCAATCGGACTGATAGCAGATTGTGGTGCGCGTTTTTTGAACAACACCAGTGACTCAATGATGAGTAGAATGCCAATCCCAATTGAGATCAACAAATACAACTGATCTGTCATTCACTCCAACTCAACTTGCTCATTAAACCCCTCATCCTGTGCGCAATAGCGCCCATACGCTACGTTTGTGTAAAGGCTCAGCCAACAACCCCTCTAAAGAGGGCAAACGCTCAATGCGATCTGGGCACACCTGATCAGGCAGCTCACCCATCAATCCCACCCGCCGCTGTGGATCAAGCCGATATAAAAAACCCGCAAACGCTGCTGATACCCCGTCCATCCGCTGCCAACGTGCACCTTCAGCCAATGGCCAAACAAAAGTCTGAACAGGGCTAGCGGACAATGCTTGTGCAATATTGTCCCATAGCCGCTGACAGGCAGGCACCTGTAGACTCTGCTCTGGCACGAGCACAATCCATGCCCCAATCACGCGCGCTTGCACACTAAAGCGCAATAACGGCTGAAGACTCGGTGTAGCTACCGCCGTTGCCGCTTGGCTTGGCTCAACAGCTCGTGGCTCAGGTATGACCGTCATCGTCTCGGATCGTGCCATCCGCGCCAAGGGTGCTGACACCACCAGCGCAGGAGAATCGTTCACCGCCGTACGCGTGGCGATGGCAGATAGATCTGAATGCGGTGCTGCAACCTGACCTTGCTGCGTATCACACTGGTTCTGCAACTCAGGCAGTGGGTCAGACTGCTGATCTGTCGCCAAAGGCGCACGCCACAGATGCACTGTTTCTCGACGTGTTGGCTGACCACGACCACCCCAGACAGGAATCGCCAGTGCCGCCAACAACGCCCGAGAACGTGCTTGCACCTTACATCACCTCATCGGTTTGGGGATTAGACTTGCCTGCGGTGGCGAGCCAGTTCAGCGCATCCAAGTAGGCTTTAGCGCTAGCAATAATCACATCAAAATCAGCACCCTGACCTGTCACAATACGGCCATTTTGGTTTAAGCGCACCGCAACTTCAGCTTGACTATCCGTTCCGCTGGTCACCGAATTGACCTGATACAGCTCCAACACGGCATTGGACTGTGCCACCAACTCAATAGTTTTAAACACCGCATCGACAGGGCCAGAACCGCTCCCTTCCACTGGATAGGCTGTGCCGTCTTTTTGCAGGGTTAAGCGTGCTTGTGTTGCATTCGGCTCTTGCCCCGTTTTGCTGGTCACTTCTAAATCCACCAACCCAAAACGCTCGTTGACCTCAGCACCATGATGGCCGCTGACCAAGGCATGCAAGTCTTCATCAAAAATTTCGCTCTTACGATCCGCCAAATCTTTAAATTTTACAAACAGCGCATTCAACTCCTCATCTGAAGCAATCCCAATCCCCAAGTCCTCTAAACGAGAACGGAATGCGGCACGACCTGACAATTTACCCAACGTGAGCTTGTTGGTTTTCCAACCCACATCCTCAGCCCGCATGATTTCGTAAGTTTCGCGATGCTTTAAGATGCCATCTTGGTGAATCCCCGACTCGTGTGCGAAGGCATTTGCGCCGACAATCGCTTTATTCGGCTGCACCACATAGCCTGTAATCGCCGACACCAAACGCGAACTCGGCACGATCTCTTCAGTACGAATATTGGTATGCACCTTGAATATATCGCGACGTACTCGCGTTGCCATCACGATTTCCTCTAACGCGGCATTGCCTGCCCGCTCACCCAAACCGTTGATGGTACATTCAACCTGACGCGCCCCCGCTTGTACTGCGGCCAAGCTATTCGCCACCGCCATGCCCAAGTCATTATGGCAATGCGCTGACCAAATCACCTTGTCCGAATTTGGGACTTGTGCAATGAGACTGCTAAACAAATCACTGATCAAATTTGGGGTTGAATAACCAACCGTGTCTGGCACGTTGATGGTCTTTGCACCCGCTTTAATCACCTCATCAAAAATCCGTACCAAAAACGGCAATTCTGACCGAATCGCATCTTCAGCCGAAAACTCCACATCATCAGTATATTCACGTGCCCATTTGATGGCTTTGACAGCAGCCTCGACCACTTGGTCTTCGCTCATACGCAACTTATATTGCATATGGATCGGACTGGTCGCAATAAAGGTATGCACACGGCCGCGATTGGCATGCCGAATCGCCTCACCCGCACGGCGAATATCTTTTTCGTTGGCACGTGCAAGCGAACACACGGTCGAATCTTTGACCACGCTGGCAATGCTCGAAATCGCCTCAAAATCCCCGACACTGGCCGCCGCAAATCCTGCTTCGATTACATCCACACCCAAGCGCTCAAGCTGCTTGGCCACACGGATTTTTTCTTCTTTGGTCATCGCCGCACC
>JAYXXU010000086.1:0-8966 GCA_036019135.1 Pseudomonadota bacterium
ACTTGGAGCGTCGTCGCCAAGAGGCTGAGGCAGCTGAGCAAGAGTTGACAACTGACTTTAGCGATGTTGATCAAGCATTCAGTCAAGCGCTGAACGAAGAGCAATTTTAAGCCCTGTGCTGATTAGATTGAGCTGCGACAACGCTTTTTGATATTAGCTGTACTTAAAAATCCTCGACTGGTTCGGTGATTTTTTATGCCAAAAATAAATATGCTGATGGTTTATAAGGGTTTAGGACGAGAAGATGGTCTGTTTTTAAGGAGGATTAGCCCTAGGGCTGCGGCGTGCGCATGCACCAGTTCTACATGTTTGATGATTTTGTTCATACAAAAAAACATCGGATTTCATCAGACTATACCGCAAGATTGGCTAGGCTAACGCAGCACTGATGGATAGGGGGCAATGATGAGGGGGCTATCGCGCAATGTACGAACGCTGGTATGGGTTGTGGCAGGTTTAATCCTGATTGCGCTGCTGTACTGGTTATGGCTGGGTCGCAATGATGCACAGGCCAATACATTGCCGCAAGCAGGCGCAGCAGATCGCCCTGTGACTGTGGTCACCGCGCGGAGTTTTCGTGCGGATTTTTCGATTGAGCGTGATATTCCTGCCACGATTGCTCCCTTACAACAAGTGATTGTGCGTCCGCAGATCAGTGGTCAGATTGAGCGGCTGTATTTTGAGGAAGGTCAGTTGCTTCAAGCAGGACAACTGATGGCAACGTTGGACAGTCGCAGCATTCGCGCCGATTTGGCAAGTAGCGAAGCTGAGCTGGCACGGATTCAAGTCCAACGGGAGACAGCACAGCAAGAACAGCAGCGTTATCAAACCCTGTTACGTGATCAAGCGGTTTCTCAGCAAGAGGCTGAGCGATTGGTCGGTCAAACCAAGCAGCTTGATGCACAGTTGAATGCCGCACGTGCGGCCATTGATGCTCAGCAGGTGCGACTATCGTTGACTCGTATCACTGCACCAATCACGGGTCGAGTGGGGCTTCGACAAGTGTCAGTGGGTGCACAAGTTAGCAGTAGTGACAGTACAGGCATTGCTACGCTGACCCAAACCATACCGATTTCGGTGCAGTTTGGTGTGCCTGAGCAATGGTTAGTTCAAGGTGAGGTCTTGGGGCGCAGCATACAGCTTTATGCCGTTGGCACGAACCAAATGTTGGCTGAGACGCGGATTAGTCGGCAAGACAGCCAAGTGAATGCCAGCACGGGTGCACTGAGCGTGCGGGCGTTGCTGCCGAATACAGAGGAGCAATTTTGGTCAGGTCAGTCCGTGGTGGTTCGTATTCCTGAGCAGCAATTTAAGCAGGTGGTCTTGGTACCGAGTCAAGCCATTCAGCAGGGGCTCAATCAAAGTTTTGTGTATGTGGTAGAGCAAGGGGTTGCCAAAATGACCCCCATTCAGCGGGTTGCGCAAAACGAGCAACTGACGGTAGTGGAAGGGCTTGACCCTGATCTAGAGGTGGTGATTGAAGGACAGTTACGGCTAAAAGACGGCAGTAAAGTCAGTACAGGGGCAGCCTCATGAAACTCTTTGAGGTGTTGGTGCATAAGCCCATTGCGACATCTTTGATGACTTTTGCGCTGGTGGTATTGGGGTTGATTGCACTGACGCAGCTGCCTGTTTCGCCGTTGCCACAGGCTGAGTTTCCGACCTTACGGATCAATGCCAATTTATCGGGCGCAAGTCCTGAAGTGATGGCAACTACTGTAGCAACACCTTTAGAAAATGAACTCTCCGCGATTGCGGGGATTCAAGAGATTAGCTCTAGTAGTAGTGCAGGCAGAACCAGTATCACCTTGCAATTTAATTTAGATAAATCTATTGATAGCGCGATTCAAGAGGTACAAGCAGCGCTGAATAATGCCCAAAGACGATTGCCGCAAAGCATGACTGAGCCGCCGCGTTGGCGCAAGATCAACCCTGCGGATTCGCCGATTTTGGTGCTCACGGTGTACTCGCCTGCAATGTCATTACGTGATTTGTCAGATTTGGCTGAGAATGTGATTGCTCGCCAAATCAGTCAGATTGACGGCGTATCGGATATTAATATCTCGGGTCAGCGTCGGCCTGCATTGCGCATTTCGGCTGATCCGATGCGCTTAGCAGCATATGGCTTGACGTTAGCGGATATCCGTCAAGTGGTGAATGCAACCAGCAATAGTCAGCCCAAAGGCTCGTTGTTTGGCACTAGCCAGACCAGCACAATTGAAGCCAATGACCAGTTGTTTGATGCTGCCCAATATGCCGATATTGTGTTGACCTACCAAAACCAAACCGCAGTACGGCTCAAAGATGTAGCCACCATCAGTAATGATGTCGAAAGCCCGTATGTATTTGCCTTGCAAAATGGCCGTGAAGGGCTGAATTTGATTATTTATCGTCAGCCTGATGCCAATATTGTTGAAACCGTTGATCGGATCCGAGCGGCATTGCCAGAGGTGCAGCAGATTTTACCTGCGTCAGTGGAGATTTCGGTGCTGAATGATCGAACTCGCACCATTCGTGCCACGTTGGGCGAAGTGAAAGGCACGTTAATGCTGACGGTGGTGCTAGTGGTGATTGTCATTGCTTTGTTTTTGCGCCAATTGTCAGCCACATTGATCGTCAGTAGCGTGTTGGTGGTGTCGCTGATTGCAACCTTTGCAGGGATGTGGCTGCTGGGATTTAGCTTAAACAATCTGTCGTTGATGGCGTTGATTATTGCCGTGGGCTTCGTGGTTGATGATGCAATTGTGGTGGTTGAAAATATTCATCAGCATATGGAGCGTGGTGCGCCACCGATGCAAGCGGCAGTGGATGGTGTGCGCGAAATTGCCCCAACGGTGATTTCGATCAGTATTGCCTTGGTTGCGGCATTTATCCCCTTGTTATTCATGGATGGCATTGTGGGACGACTGTTTCGTGAGTTTGCATTGACAGTCACCATGGCGATTTTAATTTCGGTTACGGTTGGACTGACGCTTGTGCCCATGTTGGCCGCGCGTTTTTCCAAACATACTTCCTCTAAAGATGAGGGGGTCTCGGGTTGGCTCTTACGCGGTTATGGGCATGTACTGCGGCCAGTGCTGGCACATCCAAAGCTGACATTTGGTTTTTTTGTGCTGACCGTAGCATTGACAGTTTGGGCATATGTATCCATCCCCAAAGGTTTTTTGCCACAGCAAGACACGGGCTTTGTGTTTGGTTCAACCCAAGCTGCACAGGATATTTCGTTCGTGGATATGGTCGAAAAGCATCGTCAGTTGGCCGAGATTATTGGCCAAGAGGATGCGGTACAAGCCTATGGTACGGCGATTGGTGGTAGCGGGCAGAGTTTTAGTAGTGGTCGGTTTTTTATTAACTTAAAGCCGCCCAGTGAGCGTGACGTATCGGCACAAGAGTGGATTGCACAGATGCGCCCTAAGCTGGCCGCTGTGTCCGATATCAATATGTCATTGCGCGCTGCACAGGATATTAATCTGGGAGTTGGCGGTGGCCGTAGTAACTATCAGTACCTGTTACAAGGCAGCGATCAAGCCCAATTGACAGAATGGGCACAGCGAATGACGACAGCGATGAGTGCCTTGCCTGAGTTGACCGATGTCAGCAATGAGCAGCAGTTGGGTGCAGCGGTGACACGACTGGAGATTGATCGCACCCAAGCCAGTCGCTATGGCTTGAGCGCCAATGATATTAATCAAGCACTGTATGATGCGTTTGGACAACGTCGGATCAGTGAATACCAAACCAGCATCAATCAATATGGGATTATTTTGCAGCTCGATCCCGCTTATCAGGGACGTGCCAGTAGCTTCAACATGATTCAACTGCGCTCACCGTTGACGCAAGGCATGATTCCATTGACCAGCGTGGCACGAGTTTTGCCTCCAGAAACGGGAGCAGTGACCATTACCCGTCAAGGCTTGATGCCGTCGGTGATGATCAGTTTTAACTTGGCTCCAGACGTGGCGCTTGGAGATGCGGTGTTGGCAATTGAACGATTGGCCGATACAGAGGGTTTGCCTGATGGCATGACGGGGGTGTTCAGTGGTTCGGCACAGGCCTTCCAAGACTCGCTAGCGTCACAGCCGCTGCTGATTGGTGCAGCGATTTTGGCGGTATATATCATTTTGGGGATACTGTACGAGAGCTTAAGGCATCCATTGGTAATTCTGTCAACGCTGCCGTCGGCGGGGTTAGGCGCATTGTTGGCGCTGTGGTTGTTTGGGCAGGATTTAAGCATCATTGCCTTGATTGGTTTGATTTTGCTGATTGGGATTGTCAAAAAAAATGGCATCTTGATGGTGGATTTTGCGATTAGCGCGCGTCGAGATCGTGGCTTGTCGCCATATGATGCGGTGTACGAGGCGTGTTTATCACGGTTTCGGCCGATTGTGATGACCACGGTCACCACAATGTTGGCTGCTGTGCCGTTGATTTTTGCACTGGGTGAAGGGGCTGAGTTGCGTCAACCCTTGGGGATTGCGATTGTCGGCGGGCTGGTGATTAGTCAGTTGTTGACGTTGTTTAGTACGCCAGTGATTTATCTGTTGCTTGAGCGCTGGCTTGGGCAGCCGACACCACCTGCCGTAGCGTCTATCGAATCTGTAGTGCCTGCTTCACAGTCTTAAGTAGGCTTTTAACAGAACTTACAAAATGCAGGTGGCGGGCTGACAGATTGCTACGCTGAGAATCGCAAAAACGCTCTAAGCTGTGTGGACAACTGCACGGTCTTGATAAATGGTTGATGATGATGCGTAGATTAGAGATTGATTGTCGTTTGGGTTATCAGGTCGCCGATGATTCGGAGTTTATTGTTCAGATTCAGGCTGCCAAGCATCCATGGCAGCAAATCATGTCCGAGAGCTTATTGGTGACGGGTATTGATCAGCCTGAGCTGTTCGAAGAGGCGACAGGCTTGAATCGGTTGATTCGTTTTCGAGCGGGCATGGGCGAGTTAGAGGTGCAGTATCGTGCCATCGTACAGGTCGATATGCCTGAGCGTGCCACCAATGCGTGTGAGCATGAGATTGCAGAGTTGCCATCTAGCGTTTTGTCATATCTCTTGCCAAGTCGCTACTGTGAGTCAGATCGGCTCGGTGCAATGGCACGGCGTACGTTTGGCCAACTGCCGCGTGGTTTTAGTCGGGTGGAGGCGATTTGTGATTGGATTCAAGATAATATCGTCTATGAAATTGGCTCAAGCCAGCCAAGTACCACTGCTCGTGATGTATTGGCCAATCGGGCGGGCGTCTGTCGAGATTTTGCGCATGTGGGGATTGCGTTATGTCGTGCCTTGAATATCCCAGCACGTTTTGTGTTTGGACATGTCGAGTTTGCTGATCCACCACCCGATTTTCATGCATTGTTTGAGGCTTATGTCGGGGGACAGTGGATGCTGTTCGATGCGACACGTATGGTCGATCTGGGCAAAATTGTACGGATTGGCACGGGTACTGATGCAACAGATGTAGCATTTGCCACCATGTATGGTCAGGTGCAAATGACCTATATGAAGCCATTGGTGCGGGACTATGTGGTGGGTCAAACGCGTGGTTTTGAGGAGGCGGACTTTATTGGGGCTGTCAATCCTCCACGTAATTGAATGCCGTGTTGTTGATTTTTCGTTAGGTTTTTTACCAAAAGCAAAGGTCTGGTCTGTGAGTGACTAGACCTTTGTGAAGCGCAAGAGTAACCTTGGCCGCAATTCTCTTTATTTTGCATGTGGCCATATTCATGAACAGCGAAATCATCACGGGCTTGCTCCAGTCCGCTTTTCCAGATGCTGATATTGCGGTGAGCGGTGAGGGTAGTAAATATGAGTTGCGAATTGTGGATGCGCGTTTTGACGGAATGCGTCCTGTCGCACGTCAACAAGCAGTGTATGCGCCACTCAATGAGCACATCAGTAGTGGTGCGATTCATGCCGTGAGCATTCGAGCGATGACCCCTGAAGAATGGCGCAAAGCCAGTCTGTTTGGAGGTTAAGGCAGCATGGATCAGTTTTTAATCCAAGGTGGCGCTAAAATTGATGGCGAAGTCGTCATTTCGGGTGCAAAAAATGCCGCCTTGCCGCTGTTGGCAGCAACATTGCTTGCCAGTACGCCGATGACCTTAACCAATGTGCCTGATCTTAAAGATGTCACCACGTTGATCAAATTGATTGAAGGGATGGGCGTGACGGTCAAGCGTGACGGTGATCGTGTTGAGATAGATAACAGTACCCTCAACAGCAAATTTGCACCGTACGAGCTGGTTAAAACCATGCGTGCTTCGATCTTGGTGTTGGGGCCACTGCTGGCGCGTTATGGCGATGCTGTGGTGTCCTTGCCAGGCGGCTGTGCGATTGGTTCACGCCCCGTGGATCAGCATCTCAAGGGCTTAACCGCGTTGGGTGCAGAAATTCAGGTCGAAAATGGTTATGTCCATGCCAAAAAAACAGGGCGCTTGCAAGGTGGTCACTTGTTGTTTGATATGGTGACAGTTGGCGGCACGGAGCATTTGTTGATTGCGGCCACCTTGGCAACAGGCACGACCGTGATTGAAAACGCTGCGCGTGAACCTGAGGTGACAGATTTGGCGCAGATGCTGGTTAAGATGGGCGCCAAAATCGACGGTATTGGCACGGACACCTTGACCATTGAAGGGGTTGAGTCACTGCAAGGTTGCGAGTATGCCGTGGTGGCGGATCGGATTGAAACAGGCTCATATTTGGCCGCTGCTGCCATGACAGGTGGGCGTGTTAAAGCCCTCAAGACCGATGCCAGCTTGATGGAAGCGGTCTTGATTAAGTTTGAGAAAATGGGTGCTAAAATCACCACAGGTGAGGATTGGATTGAGCTGGACATGCAAGGTCGCCGTCCACAGGCGGTGAGTTTTCGCACGTTGCCGCATCCTGCATTCCCGACCGATATGCAGGCACAGCTCATGGCAGTGAATGTCATTGCCGAAGGGACAGGCACGATTATCGAAACAATTTTTGAAAATCGTTTTATGCATGTACCAGAGTTGGCACGGATGGGGGCAAATATTCAGGTCGATGGACATACTGCAATTGTGACAGGGGTCAAGAAACTCCAAGCAGCCCCCGTCATGGCGACGGATTTGCGTGCGTCTATGTCGCTGGTATTGGCCGCCTTAGTCGCTGAAGGTGAGACACGGATTGATCGGATTTATCATATTGATCGTGGCTATGAGCGAGTGGAGGAAAAGCTACGCGGCCTTGGGGTCGATATTCAACGGGTAAAGGCATGACCGAGGTAAACGCATGACCGATGTGAGTGGAAATTTTGATCATGGTTTGACGTTGGCATTGTCGAAAGGTCGAATCCTAAAAGAAACCTTGCCGCTATTGCAGGCGGCGGGGATTGAATTGCTCGAAGATCCTGAGAAGTCACGCAAATTGATTTTTCCGACCAGCCATCCTCAGGTGCGGATTTTGATTTTGCGTGCCAGTGATGTGCCGACCTATGTCGAAAATGGCGCGGCTGATCTTGGGGTGGCAGGAAAAGATGTATTGATGGAGCATGGTGCACACAATGTCTATGAGCCATTGGATCTGAAAATTGCCAATTGTCGCTTGATGACAGCGGGTAAAGTCGGTGCTGAACCACCGATAGGGCGACTGAAGATTGCGACCAAATATGTCAACCTGACACGGCAGTTTTATGCCAGTCGGGGCGAACAGGTGGATGTGATCAAGTTGTATGGGTCGATGGAGCTTGCGCCGTTGGTTGGGCTTGGTGATTTGATTGTCGATGTGGTCGATACAGGTAATACCTTGCGTGCCAATGGGCTAGAGCCGCTTGAAGAAATCTGTAAGGTTTCCTCTCGCTTGATTGTTAACAAAGCCAGCTATAAACGTAAGCAAGCACTGCTTGCGCCTGTATTGCAGCAGCTTGAGGCGGCAGTGGCAGCACGCGAGGCCACACAATAGGGTATACATCGCTTGGCGATATGTGTGATGTAGCCTGCAATGACACGTCAATCAAAATCGCCTCGACAGTCAATGTCGAGGCGATTTTTTAAGCTTTCAATAGACCCTGACGCATCGCATCGATGGGGTTGATGATTGATTTAGCGGCTGTATTTGAGTCCGATCGCGGTGAGACCGTCACGTGAGTTGCCCTCATCAGCACGCGTATCTTTGAGCTGATAGCTGACCAAGCCTGATAGACGCTCGCTCAGTACCACAGACAGTGCAGAGCGTGAGCGCAAGACTTGCGAGTCTTCACCGTATTCGTAACCGAGCGTTTGATTGAATTTTACGCTGTCGGTGAGTTTGCGTTCGTAGGCCAGTCCAACTGTACCAATCAGTTCGTTGGTGGTATCGCGTGGTGGCAGTTTTTCTTTGCTATGACGTACCCCAATCCCCGCTTCAGTGGTCAGATATTGTCGGTCATCACGCAGCACTTCATAGCCTAGGCCGACTGTGGCATTGGCTTGGTAATCAAAAGCGCTGTTCAAGTCTTTTTCGAGTTGAACACGGCCATATTGATAAAAGGTATCGGTGCTATGGTGGGTGAGTTTGGCAGCGGCTAGATAGCGCTCAACATTGTCATCGCCACCTTGGCTATTGATGGCTTCGGCTTGTAGCTCTTGTCCCCACACGCCTGCACGGCGTTGATACTTGGCATTGCCTGCGAGGTTTTGTTTTTTGGTTTTGCTACCATCCGCGGCACGCGCATCGTTGATCAAATAGCTCAGATCAACATCAAGTTTTTCGGTTGCTGGCGTGGTGTTGGCTTGGCTGGATGAGGTGGCCAGCATCAATAGTGTCAAAGTGGTTGAGATCACATAACGCGGTGACATTGCAGCTCCTAAGATGATGGGATCAATGATAAATTCAAACAACGGTCGCAGATTACCTGTGGCATAGCGTTGCAGACCCTAACATGATTCAATACGAGGTCAACCCTGTTGGGATAATCGGGGCGATTTAACGGATCAATTTTGGAGTTTTGATTGAAAGATTG
>JAYXXU010000087.1:0-17063 GCA_036019135.1 Pseudomonadota bacterium
CACACGACTCCCGTGCAAAAAATTCTTCAAGGTTACGTACCAGCGATACCATGTTTTGGGTTTCATCCACCACCATGATCAAGCACGTCCCCAGACGCGAACCTGCCTTCATGATGGTATCGCCATCCATCGGCAAGTCCAGATGGTCAGGGGTCAAAAAGTCGGTCGATGCACCTCCAGGCAACCAAGCTTTGAGCGTCAGCCCATCTTGCATGCCGCCTGCATGCTCCTCAATCACTTCCCGTGCTGTCGTGCCAAATGGCAACTCCCACAAACCAGGGAATTTTACCTTGCCCGACACGCCATAGATCTTAGTACCAGGATCTGGTGACTTGTGGGCAGAAAGGCTTTTATACCACTCAGCACCACGCAACATAATGGCAGGTAAATTATTAAAGGTTTCAACGTTGTTCACAATCGTTGGACGACCCCAAGCACCTGCGACTTGTGGAAATGGGGGTTTAGTGCGTGGATTGGCACGACGACCTTCGAGCGAGTTAATCAGCGCAGTTTCTTCGCCACAGATATAACGTCCTGCACCTGTGTGTACATGGATTTCAAAATTCCAGCCTGTATCGAGAATATTGCTGCCCAAATAGCCTTTGGCACGAACCTGATCCAGCGCATCATTCAGGTACTGCGCCGCCTCGATATATTCACCACGAATAAAAATATACCCTTGCGTCGCCTCTAACGTATAACCCGCAATGATCATGCCTTCAATCAACTGATGCGGCAGCTTTTCCATCAGCAAACGATCTTTAAACGTGCCAGGTTCCATCTCATCAGCATTGCAGATCAAATAGCGTGGACCACCGTCATTTGGTGCCATCAGTGACCACTTAATCCCTGCGGGAAAGCCCGCGCCACCACGACCTTTAACCGTAGCCTCTTTAATAATCGCTTGCACCTCAGCGGGAGTCATACTGAGGGCTTTTTTCATCCCTGCATAGCCCTCAAGCTGCTCATAGGTGGCGACATCGTGCAAAAACTCGTGATGCTTTAAGCGCCATGTCAATGGATGGGTTTCGGCAGTACCGTTGCCATGAATCGGTTTCGGTTGGCTATTCATGCGTATTGCTCCAATAGACCACGGATCGAGTCAATCGTCACCAGACTGTGGGTGTCCTCATCAATCATGAGCGTTGGCGCTTTATCACAGTTGCCCAAGCAACAGATCGGCAATAAGGTAAACCGATTGTCTGCGGTGGTTTGGCCATACTCAATGCCCAACTCACGCTTAAATGCTTCAGCCAGACTTTCCGCTCCCATCAAAAAGCAAGCAATCGAATCACAAATCAAAATCACATGCCGACCGACGGGCTGGCGATAGATCCGATTATAAAACGTTGCCACCCCTTCGATATCCGTTGCAGGAATGCCGAGTTTTTGTGCAATCGCGGTCACCTGCGCATCATCGACCCAGCCGTTGCGCTTTTGCACGATTTTTAATGCATCTAGGCTTGCCGCACGTGGATCAGGATAATGATGCATATAGTGTTCAATATCATGAATCTCTTGCGCGGTCAGAATCGCTTCGACGTTCACGCGTGGCTTTCGATCAGTCAAAATCATCATGCTAATACAGTCTCCTTAGCGATCCACGTCGGCCATCACAATATCGATGGTCGCCAAGTAAATAATCAAATCCGACACCAAGCTACCGTTGATCACCGACGGCATTTGTTGCAAATGTGGGAACGTCGGCGTACGAATCCGTGTGCGATAGCTCATGGTGGATTTATCAGACGTCAAGTAGTAGCTGTTCGCGCCCTTGACCACTTCGCACATCATCGACGCTTCACCCGCAGGCATGACAGGCCCCCACGATACCGACACAAAGTGATTAATTAGGGTTTCGATGTCTTTTAAGGTTTTGTCTTTTGGTGGTGGCACGGATAATGGATGATCGGCTTTATATGCACCTGACGGCATGTTGTTCAGACACTGCTCGATGATCCGAAGCGACTGCTTGATTTCTTCAAAATGCACCAAAATCCGATCATAGGCATCGCCATGTTGACCGACAGGTACTTCAAAATCGAAGTTTTCATAGCCGCTATACGGACGGGCTTTGCGCAAGTCAAAATCAATCCCTGTAGCACGCAACCCTGTTCCTGTCACGCCCCATGCCAGGGCTTGTTTGGCATCGTATTGTGCGACATGTCGTGTCCGCGCAATCATCACTTTGTTTTTCAGCGCGGCGGTCATGTATTCATCAAGACGCTTGGGCATCCAATTGAGAAATTCACGCACCAAGCGATCCCAGCCATGTGGCAGATCATGCGCTGTGCCACCAATACGGAACCATGCAGGGTGCATACGGAAGCCCGTAATCGCCTCAACCACATCGTAGACTTTTTGGCGGTCGGTAAACATATAGAATACGGGGGTCATCCCACCCGCATCCTGAATCGCCGTACCAATAAACAATAGGTGATTATTGATACGGAAAAACTCACTCATCATCACCCGAATGGTTTGGGCGCGCTCAGGAATATGCGTAATGCCTGCCAACTTTTCGACTGCCATCACATACGGTAAGTTTTGTGCCACACCGCCGAGATAATCGACTCGGTCGGTATACGGGATGAACGAATGCCATGTCTGGCGCTCGGCCATCTTTTCAACACCACGATGGTGATAGCCAATATCTGGAATACAGTCGAGGACTTCTTCGCCATCCAACTGCAAGATCACTCGAAACGCACCGTGTGCGGAGGGGTGGTTGGGGCCTAAGTTCAAGAACATAAAGTCCTCGTTCTCGTTGCCGCGCTTCATACCCCAATCTTCTGGCACAAAGCGTAAATGCTCCTGCTCAAAGTCCTGCTTGGCTTGGGTCTGACGATACGGTGTGTATTCGGTTGCACGCGCTGAATACTCTTTGCGCAGTGGATGCCCTTCCCAGTAGGTCGGCAACAAAATCCGCCGTAGCAACGGATGGCCATCAAACTTGATGCCAAACATGTCCCACACTTCACGCTCATACCAGTTGGCATTTGGCCAAATCCGTGTCGCGGTCGGCACATTCAGATCCGCCTCGGACAGCGCGACCTTGATCCGCACATCGCTGTTACGCTCAAGCGAGAGCAAGTGATAAAACACAGTAAAGTCAGATGGCGGCAAACCTTCGCGATGGGTACGCATCCGCTCATCCATCGCAGACAAGTCATACAGCATCACATACGGACGCGGCACGGTGCGCAAAAACATCAAGACCTCTAACAATTGTGAGCGTGTCACCCACAAAGTCGGAAAGTCATCTAATGTTGGTTGCAGCAGTAACGAATCACCAAACTTCGCGCGCAGCTCTTCGACAATTGCAAATGCTGAACGGGAGTCAACTGGCGTGGCCTCCACAGAGGCGGTTTGAGTTTCAGCCATTGGCTTGGCTTCCTATTGATTACAAAATCGGGTGAGTCGTGGCTCTCGCACACGACCAGCACGCATTCAAGTCAAGCTGCGTTCACAGCATTGATCGCCTGTTTGGATTATTCGATGCCATCGGGTGAACGCAGGTTTTTGACTGCAATCCGCTCAGCTTGCTTGCGATCGCGTTCGGGTGTCATTTTGGGACGATAGATCGGCTTGAGATCATCACCAATCACCGCAGACAACGAGCGGCGCTCTTTTTGAATCGATTCTTGCAGCACCATCAAGCCCTGCAACACCGCTTCAGGGCGCGGCGGACAGCCAGGAATATACACATCGACAGGTACGATTTTATCCACGCCCTGCACGACCGAATAGATGTCATACATCCCACCCGAATTGGCACAAGCGCCCATTGAGATGACCCACTTGGGTTCGAGCATTTGTTCGTATAGCCGCTGAATCACTGGTGCCATTTTGACAAAGCATGTTCCCGCCACAATCATTAGATCAGCCTGACGTGGTGAAGCGCGAATCACCTCTGCACCAAAACGCGACATGTCATGTACAGCGGTCAATGTGGTGGCCATCTCGACATAACAGCAAGATGTCCCAAAGTTATACGGCCACAGGGAGTTTTTGCGCCCCCAGTTCACCGCACCATGCAGCATATCTTCCAGACGGGTCATGATGATATTGCGATCAACATCCGCACCCAGCGGATCATCCACCATCTCTTGATCCTGCAATGGATATTGCTCGGCATCGGGATTCGCACGGGTCAGGGTATATTTCATCCCGTATTACTCCTGTTCAGATGGCTGCGAGGATTTCGACAGTTGAGCCTTGCTGTGGACACGACCAGAAAGCTGCGCTGGGACTTTGCCCGTTGGATCACGCTCTAGCTCATCAATGCCATTGAAGCGGGTGATCTCTGCTAGATCGAGGCCAGCACCTGCCACTTGCAGCTTTTTGCGACGTTGGGCATTGGCTTTGGCCAAGTCATGTGGCGACCAATTCAATGCGCCTGTGCGCAATTCATAAATCAGGCCAACAATCAGAATCACAATAAAAATCGTGGCTGCAATAAAGCCTTGCCAGCCGACTTCACGGACAGCAACCGACCATGTGTACAAAAACAGGGCTTCAAGATCGAAGATCACAAAGAAAATTGCGACCAAATAAAATTTGACGGATAAGCGCATCCGCGCCCCGCCAGCGCTCACAACCCCCGATTCAAACGGCTCGTGCTTGGCACGTCCTTTGGTACGGCCACCAAGCAACTGGGGGACAGTGAGCATAAAAACACACAGGAAAGTTACACCAATCACAAAAGCAATCAGTGCCCAATTTTGTGCAGTAAGGGCGCTCATGCGGGGAGTACTCCTGGCAGGCCAAGTTCAGTGCGCCGACAAAATCGAGAGCGCAGGACTGAAACAGATACAGTTGCCGCGAAGTTTACCCGATTTAGCCGCGAGTTTTCTACACAAAGCAAAACGAAAGCGAAAAGCCCTGTGATGGGGCGATTTATTTATGGCCACCCGATGACCATCCCCCCGTATTGATATAGGTTGTACCACCAGTATGACCATATGTCGTCCCTTTTGATGGGGTCAAATTCATGCAAGTGGTCAGCAACACCACCATACTCGCCCATGTGACATGCTTTAGCACTGGCATTTGTCATTACTCCTTGCACAAACTGACTTTTTTGTCTAACGCCGAACCATCAGTGAAATGACAAACAAGATCACCGTAGCAACAATCAGTAGACCAAAACTCCCGCTACCAAACATCACCAACGGCAAATTCACGACCCATAAGATAATCGCTGACCACTTAAAGATTTTTTGGTGTTGGTCTACATGTCCCTCTGGATCAAGCGCGGTACTCCCTGTCGGCATGGATGGCTTGCCAAACCACTGCCGCACAGTCGCTTCACTGAGTGGCTCTGCCCAGCTCCAGTTCATTTCACTGGTGGTCTTTTCGGCGGTCAGAGTTTGTTTGCCATGCTTAAAACTCTGCAACTCTGTGACATCACCAATTTTCATGCGCCAATTAAACGCACCAATGGCATATTTGACTTGGCTCTTATAAATCCACTCTGGACTCCAACGCTTGCCCTGCCAGAACACCGCACCATTTTTTTGCTCTGGTAGCTCGTTCAGCACATGCACTTGACTCCATTTGCCGTGCCCTTCATCCACCAACCACAAAAACCCTGCCTCCGTGCTATACAGCAAATATTCAATCCATAAGGTCGGCTCCCCCACCTCATTCATCTGGGCAATACCCAACACCGCATAGTGTTGATGCGCGATGACCGCTTTATCTCCTAGCTCCAGCAAGGTATTTACACTGAGCAGGCGTTTGTGGGTCTGCAAGACTGTGGCTGTATCCCCTGTCACTGCCACTTCAGCGCGACAAGCAGGACAGATCAAATGCTCAGCCACACCCGCCACATACGGTACAGGACTGCCGCAGTTCGGACAGGACAGACTGGTCATCTGACCGCGTACTTGGCCTGCCGTTGCCACCATCTGATCGGTATCACGCAACATCTGCATCTGCAAATCTTGCAAGCGATAGGCATCGCCTTCAAATCCCTGTGGATGTAAGCCTTCTGTGTAATCTAAAGTCAAAAACTGCTGGTCTTTGCGCAAATCGGCGACTTTGGCTTGCCAGCCATCACCCACTGCAAATGGCAACTCGCCCTGACCACCGACACAATCAGCGGTGCGTACATCGGTGACCCGATAGTCCCGACCCTTATAAAAAATTGGCTTATTGACACTGAGTTCTTCAAAAGTCGGTGCAGTCAGCACCTCCCCCACTGGACGGGTCAACGTGTACTGACCCGAAGCATCTGACAGCCAACCGTTACTGCCATCGTCAAAAATCAAATACCACTCATTCCACATGCCGTCGCTATATTTAAGTTGCAACCGCCCAATCAAACTAAACGCCAAGCCATTCAACACCCCACTACTGCCAATTTGTAGTGGGGAATAGTCTTCGAGTACAGCGGACATTTTGCCCTGATCACGCACACTGTCAGCATCGCGTAACACTGTAGTTTGGCAATACTCACACACCGCCATCACCGATGCGGCGGAGCGGAATGGCACAGGCGCACCGCAGCTTGGGCAAGCTGCACTAAATACCAGCGAGTTGACGCCCATTCAGATCAGCCCAACAGTTGTTTGAGAATGTCAGCTTTGGTTTGATCATAGTCCGCTTGGGTGATCAAGCCCTGATCTAATAGCGCTTTTAGCTTGGTTAAACGTGCCGCTGGGTCATCTGCCGCAGCAGGTGTGGCCGTCTGAGGGGCTGGCGCTGGTGCAGCGGGTTGTGGCTGTGCTGAAGCACCAGCCATTGCACCCGTCATCATGTTGCCCATATTCATCCCTGCCGCAAGACCCGCACCAATCCCTGCCAATCCGCCTTCGTTTTGTGCGGCCAGTGGAATCGCTTCTGCCGTTTGGTATTTCATGTACTGATCAAGATTGCCCATCATGCCCATCGAAATTCGCCTATCAATGGCTTTTTGCAATTCATCAGGCAAGGAGACGTTTTCGACCACGAATTGATCCAGCTTCAAACCATAGCGCGCAAACAACGGCACCATCGCTGCTTTGATTTGATCGCCCATCACACCTTGGTTGGCTGCCAAATCCAAAAATGGAATCTGACTCGACGCAATCGCACTGCTGATATTCGACACGATGAGATTACGCAACTGTGGCTCAATCTGCTCGGTGCTATAGCTTGGATTTGCCCCTGCCAACTCTTTGTAGCACAAGGCAGGATCAGCCAATTGGTACGAATACATCCCAAAAGCACGCAAACGCACCATGCCAAAGTCACTATCTCGCAGGGTAATCGGCTGTGGTGTGCCCCACTTACGCCCCAACTGTAACCGCGTGCTAAAGAACAGCACATCTGATTTAAATGGCGATGCAAACAGCTTGTCCCAGTTTTTGAGGTTGGTCAGCAGCGGCAAAGTCTGGGTATTTAAGGTATATAAGCCTGGACCAAACACATCAGCCACTTGGCCTTCATTGACAAACACTGCATATTGACCATCACGCACGGTCAGTTTTGCGCCGTTTTGAATTTCGTTGTCTTGCATCGGATAACGCCACATCAGCACATCGTCTGATTGGGTATCCCACTCAATAACATCAATAAATTGCTTACGAATAAATGACATGATCATCGCTAATACTCCACACTCAACAGAAGACGCTCAAGCAATACTGATTAAGACAAGCACGCTGCATTGATGATCCCAATTGCTAGCGACACCGACCCCATAAACCCACCGACCGCCACGTTATTGGCCTCAAGCGCATCCTCCAAGTCTGGAATCACTCGCGCCATCACCAAATACGCCAATAGCTGTACCAACATAGCAGCAACTGCCCAACCGACGAATCCTGCCACACTGGCATTAAAGAACGCACTCGCAGCCAACGTCAGCGCAAAGCCAACCAAAGCACCACCAAAACTAAATGCAGCGGCAGTATGACCAGAGCGAATCAAAGCAATTTCGTCATAAGGGGTGAATCGAATATAAATCACCGCAAACACCAATAGCAGAACGACACCGCTCAACAAATAAATCAAGTAGCGATAGACGTAATCCAATGATGTGAAATCAGAACCGATTAATTCCATTGACGCATCCTGTAGGTTTAATAATGAACACTGCCACATATCCTGCCAGAATCCTAACACGTCAAAACCGTTTTGCAGCAGGCTTGTTCGGCAAAATTGACCAAAACGCTCTATCACGCGTCTGATTTGGCAGCAAAGCACATTGTGACCGTGCAGCTGATCCGCTTCACTAAGGCCACGATTTGATCCCTGCAACAGCCTGTGCTGTTGTGCTGCTACTCAACACCAAATGGAATGACCTTATGAGCGCTGCTACCCTAATTCGCCCATTGCCACCGATGATCCCACGCAACCTGTACAGCCCAGAACACGAAGCGTTCCGTGATACCGCACGACGTTTTTTTGAAACCGAAATCGCCCCACACCACGAAAAATGGGCAGAGCAGCAACACCTTGATCGCAGCCTATGGAACAAAGCAGGTGAGCTTGGCTTGCTGTGCTGCACCATGCCCGAAGAATTTGGCGGCAGTGGCGTGGATCGCCTGTACAGCGCCATTTTGATGGAAGAACAAGCCTATGCGTTGGACTCTGCATCAGGTTTTTCGTTGCATTCGGACATCGTTGCCAACTACATTTTGAACTTCGGCAACCAAGAACAAAAAATGGCATGGCTACCCAAAATGGCAACTGGCGAAAAAGTCGGCGCGATTGCGATGACCGAACCAGGGACTGGCTCTGATCTACAAAGCATTCGTACCACTGCGGTAGCGGATGGTGATGACTATATCGTCAATGGTTCTAAGATCTTTATCACTAACGGTTACCTGTGCGATGTTGCGGTGGTTGCAGTCAAGACTGGTAATAGTGACAAAGGTGCGGCCAATATTTCGCTGTTGATTATGGATGCGCATGCCGAAGGCTTTAGCAAAGGCAAGCCATTGAAAAAAGTTGGTATGCACGGTCAGGATACCTGTGAGTTGTTCTTTGACAACGTGCGTGTACCGAAGGCCAACTTGCTCGGCATGGAAGGCATGGGCTTTATGATGTTAATGAAGGAGTTGGCTTGGGAACGCCTGATGGTTGGTATCATGTCGCAAGCTGCTGCTGAAGTGGTATTTGCGCATACCGTACAATATACCAAAGACCGTAAGGCGTTCGGAAAGCCGATTGGTGCGTTCCAGAATACCCGATTCAAGCTGGCCGAAGTACGTACCAAAATCGACATTGGTCGTGCGTATACTGATCGCTGTATGCAGATGCAAATCGAAGGCAGTCTCAGTGTTGAAGCAGCAGCAGCCGCCAAATACTGGCTATCAGATATGGTGAATGAAATCGTGGATGAGTGCGTACAGTTGCATGGTGGCTATGGCTTTATGATGGAATATCCTGTTGCCCGTGCATATATTGATAATCGTGCACATCGCATCTATGCAGGAACGAATGAAATCATGAAAGAGTTGATTTCTCGCACGCTGTAATTCACCCCAAATAATCTGATAAATATCAGCCAGCCCCTTCTAACGAAGGGGCTGATTTTTTGGTTATTCTGCAAACTCAAGCTGCCATACTTCTGTGGTACTTGGCGTTGAAGTCACCAGTGACAAGCTACCGTTGGTGTGGCTCAGATAGGCATGCTCCTGAACAGATTTCAAATAGACACCTTGTCCATTCTCAGCAGGTTGCATCTGCCAAAGCTGAAAATCTGAACTATTGATATCACACAGGTATGGGCCTCTGTCCAGATAACCATCGAGACGGCGCATGGTTGCTGTGCTGGTGATACGGTAGGTCTGCTGATCAAAATCCACTGACTCAATCAACCATTTTTGATAATCACTGTCATTCACCGAGTGTAGGTAAACACTTTCGCCATGTCCGTCAAGGCGCTGGTCTGTCTTGTTGGAAGGCCGAATGTGGCTCAGCTTGCGCACGCGGCCGTCATAGTTTTCCATGACATAAAAACAGGTCTTTAGGATATCTGGATGCAACACGAAGTCGGTGTTGATGATATTAACGATACGGCCTGCTTTATTTGGGCTAAATAACTTGTTGCGGTTGCCTGCTTTTGCATGTTCATCGGCGTAGAAGATTTTCGGATTAACCATAGCGGCATAGTCTTTGAGCATCCCATCTTTACTACCAACAATCGCATCAATCACAAAGTTTTTCTTGCTGCTAGCTGGTGTCAGCGTCCAATTCAGCAAAAACAAATCATGATGATCTGAAAACTTACCATGACTATTATAATGTCTAAACTTATCGAGTTGATCGTTGCGCATGTCTTCGTATCTAGACTTATTTGAATAGTCATCATAGATATTGATTGACACAAACATTCCCTTGATTTTTTCACGGAAAATTGGATCGACTGCCATGTATTCGACAATCTCATCAAGTTTTTTTTCGAACACTTTCATCATGAGTCCATGCTCAAGACGAATCAACACTTTTGCTCTAAGCTCGGCGAAATGGGTATGCCGCGTGACCACCTGATCTGGCAGAAAGTCCATCGTATGCCCCCACAGCATGCTAATAAAATCAGCCGTACGCTGTGTAAAAAATCTGATGGCTTCTTCACACAGCGCGCTCAGCTCGTCTGTAAAATCATCAGGACAACCCTCTAAATACTTTGACAATGCTGTATCAAAACCATGCTCTTTCACAGACTGAACCGATTTTTTAAGATTTGAGTATTTTTCCTCATGTTGATTGCTGATCAATCCTTCAACGTGGGAGAAGTTCAGGAGCAAACACTCTCCAGCATAATGCTGCATAAAGCCTATAATATCATGCATGACCTCTTCTAATTCTGGCCCAATATACCCCCCATGATGAATATAAAGTGTGCCACTTTCACCAAATTTTGGTCGAAAGTCGAAGTATCGCACACCTTGTTGTAGCTGATCTGCTACACGCAACTGTTGGGTTACAACCAATCCAATCAGTGCCGACACAGCAGCCTTTGTCGCAAAGTTTGCATCCTGTGGAGGCTTAAGCAAATACATTCCTGCATCATGACTGCCAGGCATGCAAATATGTTGAAACTCCAGATGGTCTGGAATTGCACTCATCCAATTGTTGCCTTGAACTTGATCAATACGCGCTTGTAAAACCTGCATCATCCTGAACCTTTAAAAATTTCTGACTCATATCAGAAAGCGCTATGTACGTTGACAAGAACGGCGCATGTCTGTTGTTGATCGGAATATATCTTCCTTCTCAATGCAGGGCACGCCATCCTTGGCTTCTAGCTGTTATCACTTAACAGCTAAAATCATATGTGTCAAAAACATATATGCTTTGCAAGTAAAACTTATAGTTACCGATCACTTTTTTCTAATACGGCATTTGGCAAGCCGATTGGCGCATTCCCAAACACTCGCTTTAAGCTGGCCGAAATGCGTACTAAAATTGATAGGCAGTATCGATCAAGTCATGAAAAAGTTGATTGCACGCAGACTGTAACCGCTAGAACTTAAACTGTCTTGCAAAAACAGCTCGTTATGAGCTGATTCAACATATCCAAAATCTAAAGTGAACAGGAGCAACTTACATTCGACTGCTTGTAAAAGGGCAAGAGGAAAGCACTTTTACAAGCCACATTGTCATTGATCAAGGTTGGGATAAGCATTAGCAGCCAGCGTAAGTATGCCATGCGCACCGTATTTAGAGGTGCGCTCAACCCTCAAACTCTACCGAAAATGATAATCCTGAAACGGAATTCGCGCTGCGTTCCACAACACCAACGGCGTGCTGGTTGGCCGTAAGAACAACGCCTCCCCGTGCGAATTAAAATAATAACTATTCGACTCGCTACAGTTGCCCTGCACGAACACCGTACTCTGCATATTTTGCATCATCTTGGCGCGGAACTCGCGATTGGCCTGCTCCGTCACCTCCACCTCGGTACAGCCTTTCGCCTGCATCTGCCCAACAATCCGCTTCAGGTGACGCATATGCGCCTCAATGGTGAAGAAATACGATAACCCCGTAAACGAAAATGGACTCGGCATATTGAACAGATTCGGGAAGTTTGGAATGGTCAGCCCCTCATAGGCTTGAAAGCGCTGCTCCATCCAAAAATCAAATAAATTTAGACCATTTTTGCCCGTAATCTCAAACGCAGGCGTATTGCCACGATCCCACACCTTAAAGCCCGTCGCCATCAGCAAGGTATCCAGCACATGATGTTTACCATCTTTGGTAATAATCCCATCTTCGACGATTCGCTCAATCCCATCGGTCACTAGGGATACATTATCGCAGTTAAAGGTCGGCCAATAGTTATTCGAGCGCGCTGGACGCTTGCAACCAAAGCTATAGGTCGGCAGCAATTTTTGGCGTAAGGTTTTATCTCTCACCTGTGCATTTAAAAAACGTTTAGAAATCGTTTCAGCCGTGCGCGCCAAAATCGGCAGCTCTTTATAATGCAGCACGGCCAGAACCATCAGCATCTCTAACGCACCCGAACTGACGTAACGTGCCAGTCGTTGCGTCACTGGCAAACGATAAAACAACTGCTGTACCGCACGTGGAATCGGCACATCGGTTTTTGGCATGACCCAGACAGGCGTGCGCTGAAATACCGACAGATGCTTCACAATCGGCGCAATCGCTGGCGCAAGCTGTACCGAGGTTGCGCCTGTCCCAATAATCGCCGCCCGCTTGCCTTTTAAATCATAATCATGCTCCCACTTGGCGGTGTGCATGACTTTGCCTTTAAATGACGACAAACCTTTAATATCTGGCGTTTTTGGATGTGACAGATAGCCTGTCGCCACAATCAACAAGCGTGTGGTGATCGGCGCTTGATCACGACACCAGACCGTCCATAAATGATTGTCTTCATCATATTGTGCCTGTTCGACCAAGCTGCCAAAGCGCATCAGCGAGCGCAGGTCATATTTTTCAGCCACATGCAGCGCATAACGTTTTAATTCATCGCCCGTTGCAAAGGTACGCGACCAAAACGGATTGGGTTCAAACGAGTAGCTATAGGTCACCGAGTCAATATCAACCGACAAGCCGGGATAATGATTGATATGCCATGTGCCACCGACATCGCTTTGCTCTTCCAAGATGCGGATATTCTGAATGCCCATTTGGCGCAGTTGGATGGCCATGCCCATCCCGCCGAATCCTGCACCAATAATCACTGCTTCAAACTGAGGTTGCTGCATCGCATCTGATCCAATATTTCATATGATGCTCTGAATATACCGCTTTATTCACATTTGAATATGACCTTATTGACAAAGATCATTGTCAATCTAGGACAAAACTTGCTCTGCTGCCTGCCAGCCCCAATAACTGGCTTCCTCAAACACCGAGTAACCTGATAAATCTGAATGTGCCACCAGCACCGCACCTTGTTTGTGCCGCAGATCGTTCAATAGTCGATGACTGCGAAAGCCCACGCTCGGCGCACTCATCGCATGCCCACGCACACACAACTCTACACCTGCCACGCGCGACCACAACCGCGTGCCATAGGCTGCAAACACATCCTGTAGCACCAAATCCAACATCTCAGGCACAGATGCTGTGCTCAGCCATAATCGACTAGCTTCGGGAGAGCGATTGGCCAGCGCGTGATAGCAAGTCAATACGGTTTGTTTCGGTTTGGCTTGACCAATACGCTGATGAGTTGCATTGACAAAACCTAGTGACTCACTGCCATAGATGGCATTTTCCCATGCCAGAGGCTCGCCATGTCGCTCAGGTAATGCGCCATCAATCCAGACATTGGCGACCAACCAAGGATATTGTGGCAGCAATCGTTCACTACCTTGATAGGCATTAAACAAATCTGACCAGACATACTGCAACGCATGCAGCGGCATCGCACAAATCACCTTGCGCGCCCGAAACTGCGTGACCCGCCCTGCCTGATCCATCGCCAAGACCTGCGCGCCATTGGACAATTCGCGCACCTGAATCGCAGTCAGCGGCTGGGTCGGTGTTTGACACTGTTGATATAACTTTGAAGTTAAGCCATGCAAACCATCTGGCCATGTCAAAATCGAGGTTTGATCCGCGCCCTCTTGCTCATGCACGCGACTAGCAAAATAGTGCAAGCCTGCCCACGCAGAGACTCGCGCCATGCCCGCACCATAGTCATCTCGACAGCAGTAATCTAAGTACCACAGCAACTCATCCGCATCATAGCCCTGCTGGGTCAGCCAATCGGCAAAGCGTAGCTGATCCAAGGCTTGCCATTGTCGATCCATCGACGATAGGCTAACAGGAATCGCAAACAACAAGCGCCCATCCTCGCCACGCTGCCCCTTAAGTGCATCGGTAAACTGAAAAAAGCGCTTAACCTGTTGCTCAGCTACCGAGCCAACAGGTAAGGGGGGGAGCAGCCCCTCATGCCACTCCCCTGCTGCCCATACGCGTTCAGACAACGCATGTACCACGACCCGCTCATCATACGAACTGACCTGACCGATTGCCGAACCTTGTAATACGCCTGTCGCCCGCAACATCTCAATCACATGGCTACTTTCAGCCGTCGGAAATGGCAAATAGTGCGCACCGCGCGGATAGGACAGCCCCGACCATTGTCCCCGACTGGCATTGCCCATCCATTCCGTACCTGTCAACATCAGAACATCTGTATGCCCTTGCTGATACAGTCGCCATGCCGCTGTCAAGCCTGCCACACCACTGCCCAAAATTAGCGTGTCGACCGTTCGAGTTGCCTGTATCGGCGGCATCTCACGCAAATCACGCAACCGATGCCCCATCTGCTGTCCAGTATCGATCAGCTTCACAGGTAGCCATGGTGGAATCAGCGCCCAAGATGGCCATGTACAACCACCCAATAAACTACTGGCTGCTACGAAGCCCGCACCACGCCGCAAAAACTGACGACGATTCACTAACGCGCCACCTCTGACCAATCCTGACTAAAGTACTGCACCAGTTTTTGGTTATTCAGATCATTTGGCTCGACATCCAAACGTGGCATATCAGGGGGAAAATGAAACATTTGCTGTGTAGTCATCGTATCCAAAAACCGCATCGGCAACCGATACGTGGTCGGTGCCACATAATCATCCTGCTGACTGGCAATCACAAAACCCCACTCACCAAATGACGGCACGAGCGCATGATATGGTGTGGTGTGAAAGCCCGCTTTTTTCAGTGTTGCCACAATTGACCAAAACGCCCGCGGCGCATACAAGGGAGAGGTCGCCTGTACAGCCATCCGCCCATCAGAATTAAGATGATGCTTCATCAGCCGATAAATCGGAGTCGAATACAACTTACCCAACCCGAAGTTTGATGGATCAGGAAAATCCACAATCAACACATCATAAAACCCCTGATGCTGCTCCATCCATTGCGCTGCATCCTCATTCACCACACTGACACGTGGATCTGCAAATGCCCGCTGATTCAGCGCTACCAGATCTGCATTGGTCGAAAATATTTGAGTCATCGATGGATCAAGATCAACCAGTGTCACTGCCTGCACTTGCGGATAGCGTAAAACCTCCCGCAATGCCAAACCATCACCCCCGCCCAAAATCAATACTTTGCTGGCTTGAGGGCTTTGCTGCATTACAGGGTGTACCAGCGCCTCGTGATAGCGATATTCATCCTTGCTCGAAAACTGCAAATTGCCATTAATGTACAACCGCATATCATCTTTCCAGCACGTCAACACCAAACGTTGATACGGGGTTGTCTCCGCATAAATAATCGGATCACCAAATAACAAGTTCTCTGACCACTTCACCATTCGATCAGCATAAGCCATACCCGCCAATAACAGCACCAACACCAGCAAGGTACGGCGCAGCAATTGTCGATAGCTATCGCTTAACTCTGTCCGAAAGCGCCACACTGTCCAGCAGGCCACCCCAACATTACACAATCCAAATAAAATTGCCGTGCGTGCCAAACCCAGCATTGGCGCAAGCACCAGCGGAAACAACAGTGCCACCGCCAATGCCCCCATATAATCAAAAGTCAGCACCCGACTCACAATATCATTGAACGCCGCTTTACGCTGGTTCAGCACCCGCATGACCAATGGGACTTCCATCCCCACCAGCACCCCGATCAGAATCACCATCGCATATAAAACAGGCCGAAATGGTGCAGCAAACCAAGCAAAAATCAAAAATAAAAATGTCGCTGACAGGCCGCCAATCAGCCCAACCAACAGCTCAATCTCAATGAACCGCCGTAACACCAAATCTTCGGGTACATATTTGGACAAATGTGAGCCTAAACCCATCGCAAACAAATATGCTCCAATGATGGTCGAAAACTGCAAGACTGAATCACCGAGTAAATAACTGGCCAGTGCCGCATTGACCAGCTCATAGGCAAGTCCGCAAGATGCAACCACAAAGACCGAAATAATCAGTGCATGGTCGATAGCAGGCGATTGAGCAGTGTTCTTTTTCATAACGAGTTGAGTGAATGATCCGCGATGACTCAATATTGAATCGTTAAAATTTAGATGAAACGATCACGCAACATCTGCCAAGTATCAGGCTGACCAAACACCATGACAAAATCATGCGCACTTGGCGCAAAATACCAACCAACCCATACAGTCAAATATAACAGGGCATACCAATACCAGTGCCGTGTTTGATAAAACTTAAAAGCCGTGCCAAAGGAGCGTTTAATCCGTACTCCCATCAGATCGACACTATAGGCCTCATCCAACAGCAAATGCACCAACGCACCAAAACAAATAAAACTGCCCAGCAGCCAACTTTCTTTGGCCGAAAGCCCGACACCATAAAAGCAAAAATAAACCGTGATCAGCCCAAACAGCAAAGTATACGGCACAGAGTGAATCACTCCACGATGCACCGTGGTCTGGGTAAACAGTTTAAATACACCTTGTTGCATCACGTAATAAGTCACCGCCCAAACTAGCAACAGTTCCAACAAAGCCAATCGACTGCTAAACCAAATCACCATCCCAAATGCAATCAACATCGAAAATATTCGAAAACCAACCGTCAGCGGCTTGGAGTGGTTTGAATCAATATCAGGTAACAATCCCCCAATAGTGCCGACCACCACGCATACAATCAGCC